>NZ_BAAGDE010000017.1:0-105693 GCF_054660795.1 Mycobacterium sp. MUNTM1 | reverse complement strand
CCACGCAAGGACAACCAAGCGGCGTCAATGGACTTCAGAGTCAGACCACCGCCGCGAGCGACATCCCATTCTCTCTGTCGACTTCGCAGCGCACATCGTCCAGCTCGGCGCCCAACGCCTCGGCGATCAGCAGCACGCCGTCGCGGAAGATGCCGGAGCCCGTCTCGGTGATGGCCGGAAGATCCGGTTGATCGATGGGACAGCCGAATCCCATGGGTATCTCGGTGGCGGGCGAGTTGTAGATCGTGGTGTCAACCGATTCCAGCATCGAGACCTTGTCCACCCGGTCGGAGAGCCCCGCCGACACGATGGCGAACAGCTGGATGAAACCGGGGTTGATGCCGCTGCCGAAGATGGTCGATCCGCCGTCTTGACAGGCCCGCGCGATGCGATCCCGTCCGGCGCCGAGGAAGTGGCCGGTGATGAACCCGGCGGTGCCCACCACGTTGACGCCCGCGCTCAGGATGCGGACCAGCTCGTCGACGTCGGCGAACATCGGGTTGTAGACCACACAGTCCGGCTTGAGCCCGAGCAGCGCGTCAATGTCGTTGCTGGCCTTGACGTTCAGTGGCTCGATGCCGCACAGCTCGCCGACGTCGCACCCGGCCTTCTCCGGCGACCAGGCATAACATCCGATCAGCTCCAGCGTCGGGTTCGCGGCTATCGCTTTGACCGAGCTCTTGCCGACGTTACCCGTCGTCCACTGGACGACCCGATACGTCAAGGCGCCAAACCGATCATGGGTGCGACGCGGCGTGCTGGCGGGCCAGTCGCTCGTCGTGGATCTTGACGAGTTCACGGAATCCCAGCCGGTGATACTTCGGTATCGGCTGGATGCCCCACACGTCCTGCGCGGTCGCCTTGCCCTCGGCGCCCTCGGGCGGGCCGAACGGCGGGTAGGGGTACTTGCACTCCAGCGTGTCGTTGGAGTATCGGATCTTGAGCAGTTCGCTGCAGATCTGGGTGAGGCTCAGGGTCGGGTAGCCGTAGTAGACGGCCATGAACGGCAGCGTGAAGGCCCCCTCGATCACCAGGGCCACCAGGCACACCAACACGGCCCGCTTGATCCATTTGTGCATCCGCGCGTAGTACGGCGTCGTCCCCGGCTCGAGCTCGGGGTCTTTGTCTTCGGCGGACGCCGGTACGGAAGGGCTTGTCATGGCACGACTCCTTGCTAGTCGGAGAAGATTTCGCGATTGACGGTGTGCAGATAGGGGATGGCGAGGAACGGGGTGATGTAGAAGATGTCGTAGAGCCACCAGCCGATGACCGGGAACACGACTCCGGCGTACCGCACGTCGGCGAACATGGTCATGTTGAAGACGTAGGCCGACCAGATCACCACGCCCATCCAGCACGTGACGACCATCCACTGATGACCCCACCGCTTCATCTGCAGGAAGCCGATCGCCGCGGCCACCCGCATGGAGAAGACCGTGAGGATCAGCCCGGCCACATAGGCCTTCTCGCCCGGACCGGCGGCGCCCCCTACCCAAAGTTCGTTGTAGTGCCAGAAATAGCCGGCGTCGAACATGTTGCCCCAGCCGACCATCAGCACGCGGTTGATCAGCGTGTGGTTGGCCACCAGGTCCAGGGCCCAGCCCAGGCTGTTCAGCATTCCGTCGATCAGCACCAGATAGCCGATCAGGGTGACGATCATGGGCCGGACAGACAGTCCGGCGCGCAGGGCCTGGCGCTGCAGCCACACCCCGCGCATGAAGATGGGAAAGCCGATCAGGCCCGGCGCCCACATCCCCATCAGGCCGGCGCCGACGATCATCCACTTATCGGCGCGGCGCTGAGCCTGGCGGGATTCGTCGTGGTGATCCTCGAGGCCGACCGAACTCGCTTGCGCGGCAGAGAGAGTCATAGATCCCACCACCCCCGCGCAAACGACATGTACAGCTGGACGCCGAACATTGCCAGCAGGTAGCCGTAGATGAATATCTGGAAGATGATGAGCGCCCTCTTGCGCTTCTCCTCTTGTCGGTCCATGCCCGTTGCTCCTTTCCTAAGGACTGTTCGATGCGCCGGCGGCGCCCAGGCTGGCGGCCGCGACTTCGCGGAGGCCGTCGGTGACGGCGCCGTCGGTGCTCAACGGCGCGAGTATGCAGGCGTCGGCCGCGTCCAATTCGGTTGCCCCGGCGGCGATCAACTGGGCGGCCGTGACCAGCACCCTGGTCGACGGGGGTTCGAAGTGGAAGGCCTCGTCGGCGGTGCGGATGGCGACCGCGCATCCGACCAGCCGCTGCGCCGTGGCCAAAGGAATTCCGGATTCGGCGACGATCACCTCGGCCTCGCGGTCGGGCGGCAGGTAGTGCATCGCCAGCGTGGCGAACCGCTGGCGGAACGACGGTTTGAGCTCCTTGAGTGAGCTGCGGTAGGCGGGGTTGTACGAGCACACCAACATGAACTCCTCCGGCGCCGTCACCACCTCGCCGGCCCGGTCGAGGTAGAGCGAGCGCCGGTGATCGGTGAGCGAATGCAGGATCGCCAGCGAGTCGTGCCGGGCCTCGACGACCTCGTCGAGATAGCAGATCGCGCCGGCCTTGACGGCCCGGGTCAGCGGGCCGTCGGTCCAGACCACGTCGCCGCCGGTCACCATGAAGCGGCCGACGAGGTCGGAGCTGGTGAGGTCGTCGTGGCAACTGATGGTGACCACGGGCCGCTGCAGCAAAGAGCCCATGTGCTCGACGAAGCGGGTCTTGCCGCAGCCGGTCGGGCCGGTGAGCATCACCGGAATCCGTTGGCGGAAGGCCTGTTCGAACAGCTGGACCTCGTTGCCGTTGGCGAAGTATGTGTCGGTGGTCATCTCTTCCTCAGGTGGCAGGCGCTCACGCGGCGACCAGTTCGCGATGGACATGGGCCAATACCCGGGGCAGTTCCTCTATGCGCCGGATCCGCTGCGACCGGCGCGGCCCGAACACCTCGGGCAGGGGATCGACGCGGGTGGGCCCCACCCCCACGTAGTAGATCGACACCCCGGCCTCGTTGGCCTCCTCGACCGCGTGCGCAGCGTCGGCCCACGCGTAGCGGCCCTCGTATCCCTCATCAGAGATCAGCCCGTCGCCGATGACGATCAGAAGCCGGCGTTCGGAGGCCTGCGCCAGCAACCGGCTCGTCACATGGCGAAGCGGCGCACCGAGTCTGGTGTATCCCCTGGTGGACAGGCCGAGCCCGCTCGGCGGTGCGAACCGCCGGTCTTCGAAGTCCTTCAGGCAGCGGACTTCGACTCGATGACGAGTGTTGCCGGTGAAGACGAAGACACCGTGTCGTTCGTGCGCCAGCGTCATGGCCCGCGAAAGTGCATCGGCACAAGACAATTCCAGCTGGAATACGCGCCCCCCGTGCACCCCCAACGACGAACTGCCGTCGAGCAGCAGCGCCGTGGTGACGTCGCGGCTGCTGGGCAGCAGGTCGCGGAATACCTTCGGCTCCTTGGCCTCGCCGGTCGCGAGATCGATGTAGTGGTTGACGTATTGGTCGACATCGAGGTCCGAGCCGTCTTCGAGGCGGTTCGTCATCGCGCGGTGGGTGTGCTCTTCGAACCACTTGCGCACGTCGACGGCCACCGGCACCGGGCGCCGGGCGTGCCGGCCGTCGGCGTGTTCGACAACCGCGACGTGGTCTTGGATGAATCGCTGTGTCCACATGTTCCATTCGGGATAGGGGATCCCGGGCCGATGTTGCGGGGTGACGTCCAGATCGTTGTCCTGTGGCCGGCTCGGCGGCGGCAGGTTGGGGTTGCGGACGCCGCCGTCACCGCCGACCGGAACCGAGTACGGTCGCGGCAGGCACTTTTGTGTTGTGGTCCATGGCATCCTGCCGAAGCTGCGCCGCAGCTTGTCGGCCAGTCCGTGCGGGGCGGTGTACGCCACGGGCAACGAGCCCAGCAGGGGATGAATCGGCAAGGGCCGGCCGCTTGCCGCCAATGCGATTGCCCGGTTGAGCATCTCAGCACCGTCCAGGCCGCCGGCCTCGGCGTGCAGGTCGGGGAGGAGCCTGTGCATTTCGGGGAGCAGGCCCGGCCACCGCGACGCAATCCAGCCGAGCGCGACGCCGGCCTCGACAAGCGTGAGCGCACTCAGCTCGCGCGCGGTGAGCTCGTTGAGGCGATAGTCGGTGACGCGTTCCTTCGACGGTGAACATTGCAGGGCCACACCGCAGGTGAGGGTTCGGCGTGTCCACTCGGGCGGCACGGGATAGGGGACGTGGACGAAGGTGAGCGCCGCGTTCAGGCCGAAGCCGCGCCGCTCGCCCGTGACGAGCCGGACGCCTTCGCGGCGCTGCTCGCTCAGCGCGACCGCCGTCACGGCGCAGCTGCGTTCCAGCGCCATCGCGTGCGCATCGGTTTGGTCAGCCATGGCACGAATCCCGCGCGTCTTGCCCACCCGGCCCGTCGCTCAGAACGTGCCGATGTTGGAGAACAGCCAGTACCAGAACCAGATGATCAGGCCCGTTCCGCCCCATGCGGCGACGTAGCGAAGGATCTCCCATAGATAACCCATGATGTGACTTCCTCGTTGGTGTAATGGATTTCAGCTCGCGCATGTCAGTCGGAGAAGAGTTCGCGGTTGACGGTGTGCAGATAGGGGATGGCCAGGAATGGGGTGATGTAGAAGATGTCGTAAAGCCACCAGCCGACGACCGGTAGCACGACTCCGGCGAACCGCACGTCGGCGAACATCGTCATGTTGAACACGTAGGTGATCCAGATGACCACACCCATCCAGCAGGTGATGACCATCCACTGATGGCCCCAGCGCTTCATCTGCAGGAAGCCGATGGCCGCGGCGATTCGCATGGTGAAGACGGTCAGGATCAAGCCGACTTCCAATGCCTTTTCACCGGGGCCTGCCGCGCCGCCGATCCAGAGCTCGTTGTAGTGCCAGAAGTAGCCGGCGTCGAACATGTTGCCCCAGCCGTTGAGCAGCACGCGGGCCAGAATGGTGTGGTTTGCCACCAGGTCGAGCGCCCAGCCGACGGTGTTGATCGCGGCGTCGATGATGACGAGGTAGCCGAGCAGCGTGACCAGCATCGGCCGCACCGAGAGGCCCTCGCGTTGGGCCCGGCGCAGCAACCGCACTCCCCATCCGAACAGCGGTAGGCCGAAGACGCCGAGGGCCGCGGTGCCGATCAGCAGACTGCCGGAGATGAGCCATTTGTCGGCCTGGCGCTGCGCGAATTGCGAGCGTTCCATGTGCTCGTCGATGGTCAGACTCGCTTGCGCGGTGCCGGTTGACTCGAGCTTCGGCAGGTTCACGAACCCTCCCCGTCGTCGACACTGATTGGATCGGCGTTTGCACTATAACAGGCTGACTGTAGTCAGCAGAAGGCGTCGCCGCGAGTCCGCCTGCCGACGGCACGCTGGTGGAATTAGCCCAGGTACTGCGGTAAACCACGTACAGCTGAACCATATCTACTGACGGAAGTCAGTCCGGGAACCGTTGACACAGCTTGCGGGGACGCCTACGCTCAGCGAGCGCTCAGCCGTTGCGGCCACGCAAAGGAGTAGCAATGACCCTGACATCGCCGGCCGAGAAGAAATATCGCGTGATCCAGTGGGGCATGGGCAATGTCGGGACGGTGGCACTGCGGCACTTCGCGCACAACCCCGCCTTCGAGGTGGTCGGCGTGCTCTGTAACCGTCCGGAGAAGGTGGGCAGGGACGCCGGAGAACTGGCCGGCACCGCGCCGATCGGGGTGCTCGCGACCACCGACAAGGCGGCGATCGAAGCCCTCGACGCCGATTGCGTCTTCTACGCGCCGTTGTGGTCGGATCCCGACGAGGTCTGCCGGCTGCTGCGTGGGGGGAAGAACGTCGTCGCCTCGGGTGGCGCGTGGTGGTATCGCACCGAGCACAGCAAGGCCGACATCGACAAGATCGACGCGGCTTGTCACGAGGGCGGAACGTCTTTTCACGCGGGCGGTGTCAACCCCGGTTTCGCGGGAGACCTGCTGGTCCTGACGTTGGCCCGGATCGTCAGCCGTATCGACGCCATCCACATCTACGAGGTGGTGAACTTCGGTAAGGACACGCTGAAGTACCTGCACGAGATGGGCATGGGAAGCGACCCCGAGGAATTCATGGCCGGACCGAACCTGCTGGGCAACGCGTGGCCACTGTTCGCCCAGTCGATGGCCATGGTGGTCGACGGCTTCGGGAAGACGGTGGACAAGTACACGACGGACGTCGAACTGGGCACGGCTACTCGCGACATTCCTTTTGAAGGCGGGCCGTCCAGTGACATGCCGGGCTTCAAGGGCACGATCAAGAAGGGCACCGTCGCCTCGCAGCATCACAGGTGGACGACGTGGGTCGACGGTAAGCCCCTCATCACCTTCCACGAGATGTACACCATGGACTCGTACGATTCCATTGAGCCGCAACCGGATTGGGGCGGGCATTATCACTACCGCATCGTCATCGAGGGGGACGAGCCCACCGAGCTGATCCTGCAGGCGCCGGCGGACTCCCAGGGCAACTACCCCAAGCCGGGCTACACGTGGACCGCGATGGGCCCGGCGAACACCGTTCCGGCCGTGTGTGATGCCGCACCGGGATTCTTGACCCACAAGGAGCTCGGGCTGGTGCCGTTGCTCGGCGTGGTCCGCTAGCGCGCGTAAGCCGCTGCAACGTCAGGGCTTCAGGCTGCGTAGGGTCCTCGCGACGTAGTCCTCGAGCAAAGCATGCCCCGTGGGCCAGTGGTTGGTGGTGATCAACAGCGCGTAGAGGCCCAGCAAGAAGAACACCGCGCTGTTCATGGAATTGACCTCGTGGTCGGTCTCGCCACGCTCCTGGGCCTGCTCGATTTCCCGGGCGACCAACACGATCAACGGGTGGTCCCGGCCGTCTTCGGTCTGCGGGCGGGTCTGGGAGAAGTGCAGCGCGAGAAAGTCATTGAAGAGCAGGTCGCCCAGCCGGCGTTCCAATCCGACCACCAGGCGGACTGCCTCATTCAGCGCGGAAGCGAGATCGTGCTTGGATTTGAGGTACTGCGCGAACTGCTTGGCAATCCGTTCCTCCTCGCGGCGCTCCAGCTCCAGCAGCACGTGCTCCTTGGTGGGGAAGTGAAAGAAGAAGGTCCCGTGGGCAACTCCCGCGGCGGCGACGATCGCGCTGACGTCGGCCTCGGCCATGCCGGCGCGAGCGAACTCGGCGATCGCGGCGCCCATCAAACGCTCCCGTGTCTGCAGGCGTTTGGCTTCTCGCGCCGACAGCCGGTCCGTCACAGCCATTGTCATTCCTCACGGTTGACCTGACTCGTGCCAAAGCGGCCAGGCTCAATCGACCATTATGCCGTGCCGCCGCCAAAAACGCTTGCATAACTTGATCATTCTCGGGTGTAACCCGCTGCGACCGACATCCGCCCTGGATATTCGTTGACTTTAGTCAGTAATGTTCCTAGATTGAACGGCGCGCACACTCACGAGGGAGCCCGGCATGGCGTTGGAGCAATTCCAGCTGGACGGACAGGTTGCCATCGTCACGGGCGCCGGGAAGGGTGTCGGGGCCGGCATTGCCAGGGTGTTGGCGGAGGCGGGGGCCACGGTCGTCGGGACCGCACGCACCGAAGCGGACATCGTTGGCACGATTGACGGTGTCGAGGCCGCGGGTGGGAAGGGCCTGGCGCTGGTAGCGGATGCGATGAGCCGTCCGGACGGAGAGCGCGTCGTGAACACCGCCATGGAGCGCTTCGGCCGCATCGACATTCTGGTCAACAATGTCGGCGGGTCCACCTATGCGCGTTTCCTGGACATCACCGACGAGGATTTCCGGCACACCTTCGACTGGTGCGTGACGTCGGCGTTCATCATGAGCCAGCTCGCGGCGCCGCACATGCTCGCCGCGGGACATGGCTCCATCGTCAACATCTCGTCCGGGTCGGCCCGGTTCGGCATCCGGGCGCTGACGGCGTACTGCGTCGCGAAGGGTGGCCTCGAAGCGCTCACCCGCGCTATGGCCCAGGAACTCGCGCCCAAGATCCGCGTCAACGCCATTGCCCTGGGCTCTTTCGCCACCGACGGCCTGCGGGGCAGCCTGGACCTAATGCCCGGCTCGCTGGAGAAGATGCAAGAGGCCACGCCGCTGCATCGGCTCGGCGACGTGGAGGACCTCGGGCGGCTCACGGTGTACCTCTGCACGCGCGACTGTTACGCGACCAACGCGATCTTTCACGTCGACGGTGGCATCGACTCGAACAACTCGCCGCTGCCGATACCGGATTACTGACCCTGCGCGGCGTTCGAACGCGTCATGATGGGTCGTCACCCACCGCCGGAAGGACCAGGCAGCCGTGCGCAGAGTCATCCAATTCTCCACCGGAAACGTTGGCCGGCATTCGTTGCGGGCGATCATCGGCAGGCCGGACCTGGAACTGGTCGGCGTGCATGCCGCCGGCGCCGAGAAGGTCGGCAGGGACGCGGCGCAGTTGTGCGGGCTCGACGAACCGACCGGCATCGTCGCCACCGACGACATCGATGCACTGGTTTCCCTCGGCGCCGACTGCGTCGTCTACACATCGCAGGGTGAGACCCGGCCGATGGAAGCCATCGAGCAGATGGCCACATTTCTTTCCGCGGGCACGAACGTGGTGGGCACGTCGATGGTCTGGCTGGTCACGCCTCGCCACGCCGACGATTGGTTGCGGGAACCGCTCGAGCGCGCCTGCGCGTCCGGCAACTCCTCGCTGTACGTCAATGGGATCGACCCCGGGTTCTCCGGCGATACGCTGGTGCACTCGGCGGTCAGCCTGGCCACCCGGGTCTCTTCGATCACCGTGCAGGAGATCTTCGACTACGGCAACTACGACGACGCCGAGTTCACCGGTGCCGCAATGGGTTTCGGAACCACTCCGGACGACGACTCGCCGATGATGTTTTTGCCCGGGGTGATCGTGGCGATGTGGGGTGGTCAGGTCCGCAGCCTGGCGGACAATCTGGGCGTCGAGCTCGACGACGTGCGCCAGCGCATCGAACGCTGGTTCACGCCGGAACGCATCGACTGCACGATGATGACGGTGGAGCCGGGGCAGATGGCCGCGGTGCGCTTCGCCACCGAGGGCGTCCGCGACGGCGAACCCGTCATCACCCTCGAGCACGTCACCAGGCTCACCCAGGCCGCCGCGCCCGACTGGGAATTTCCGCCCGATGGTCACACCGGGGTGCATCGCGTCGTCGTGGAGGGCGAGCCGCGGGTTGAAATCAACACCCACGTTTCCCACCCGTTGTTCGATTCCACTGATGCCGGGTGCATTTCGACGGCCGGCCGGGTCGTCAACGCTATCGACTGGGTGTGCCGCGCGCCCCAGGGGCTCATCGGCGTCGAGGACATTCCGCTCTCGGCGACCATGCGCGGCGTGATGTGGAAAGAACGCTAGCCACCCTTACCGCGATCGCGTCAACCCCATAGGCTGCCTGTTGGATGGTGGACATTCCTCCGGCGGCCGAATTTTGCGTGTTCGCACCGCCGGCGCGCGCGGTAACGGATACACAAGAGCTGACTTCTCAAAGGAGAGCCTTATGAAGACGGTGCTCGGCTTGACTGCTACCGCGCTGTTGATCGGCGCGACGGTGATGGGCTGCGGCGGGGGCAAGAGTCCCACGGCATCATCGGGTTCGGCGTCATCGTCCGGCTCGGCCGCCTCGCCGGGCTCACCGACCAGCGCGGCGCCGGCGTCGCCCGGGGCGCCGGCGGACTACAGCAACCTGCTGATCAAGCCCAGCGATGTGGGCCCCAACGCCACCGTTGACGGGCCGCCGACCCAGAATCCCAGCGGCATCACCGGCGTCGGACAGGTTTTCAAGAACCCCGACGGCAAGCGCACCATCATCGACACGATCGCGGTGTTTCCCGACGCGGCCACGGCCACCCAGACCGCGGCGAACATGCGCGACGTCGTCGGCAAGAAGGTCAATGGGCAACAGCAGCCCATCGACGTCGGCACCAACGGGTTCATGGTGATCGGACAGGGAACCGATCCCGCCAACCCAATGGAGATCTCCGAGGCGGTGTTCGTCGAGGGCAGGGCAATGGTCGACCTGGAGTCCGACTGTGTCATCGGCAATCCCACGCCGGCCGACATCATGCTCGATCTCGCCCGTAAGCAAGACGACGCGGTCAAGGCGGGCTTGCCGGCTAGCTGAGCCTGGTCAGAGGGGCCAGCTGTCCGGCTGCACCTCGTAGCGCAAGGCGGCGGCTGGGGGCAGCGGCTGACGGTCGTTGACCGAGATCGCGTCGACCACGAGGGCGACGTAACGTCGCCAGCCGTCGCTGCCCGCATCCATAGTCGACAGCACGCTGAAGAGCATCGCGATCAGGCGAGGCAGGTCGTCGGTGACCAGGTCGGCGCGGACGCGGCCGGCCCGCTGGCCCGCGCGGGCGAGCTCGCCGAGCGCGTCGTTGAGCGACACCGAAACGTCGGACGTGAGCGACCCGGCCCGGCGCGCGGCGGTCAGCAGGCTGTGTTCGCGCGCGCCCAGCGAGATCGCGGCTTCGATCAGCTGAGTGAGACCGCGCAGCGGATCCTCGGCGCGGCGCGCCTTGTCGATCACCGGGGTGAGGTCCTCGGCGATGCTCTGATCCAGGGCGGCGCGGACCAGGTCGGCCTTGGCCGGAAACCTGCGGTAGAGGGTTCGCTCGCCGACACACGCCCGGCGGGCGACGGCCTCCACTGGGGCGTCGGGCCCCAGCTCGCTGTAGACCTCGCGCGCCGCGCGCAGGATGCGCTCGACGTTGCGCGCCGCGTCGGCCCGCAACGGCCGGTCTTCCACCGCGGTCACCCTGACAGAGTAACTGACGGTTGACTGCCAACAACGGCCGCTTTACGCTCTATAACTGGCAGACGGCTGACAGTTAACAGGAAACATGGGGCATGTCAACAACTTCCGAAGTGCATTCCGACGCCGATCTCCCGGTGCTGCCCATCGCGCGTCCCGCACGCTGCCCGCTCGCGCCCCCGGACGAGTTCGGGGACTGGCGGGAACAACCCGGACTCCGAATGGCGATGTTCCAGGGCAACCCCGTCTGGGTGGTCAGCCGCTACCAGGACATCAGGGCGGCGCTGGTCGATCCGCGCTTGTCCGCGAAGACAATTCCGGATTCGATCATGCCCAAGGACGAGGAGAACAAGGTCCCGGTGATGTTCGCGCGGACCGACGATCCCGAGCATCATCGGTTGCGGCGCATGATGACGAGCAACTTCACCTTCCGGCGCTGCGAATCGATGCGACCGCACATTCAGCAATGGGTCGACCACTACCTCGGCCACATGATCGAGAGCGGCGCGCCGGCCGATCTGGTGCGTGAATTCGCCCTGCCGGTCCCGTCGATGGTGATCGCGTTGCTGCTCGGGGTGCCACCCGAAGACCTCGAACTCTTCCAGTTCAACACCACCAAGGGGCTCGACCAGAAATCCACCGACGCGGAAAAGGGACAGGCGTTCGGAGCGATGTACGCCTACATCCAGGAACTGGTGGAGCGCAAAGCGCGCGAGCCCGGGGATGACTTGATCAGCCGGCTGGTCACCGAATACGTGGCGACGGGTGAACTCGACCATGCCACCACGGCCATGAACGGCGTGATCATGATGCAAGCCGGCCACGAAACCACCGCCAACATGATCTCGTTGGGAACGGTTGCGCTGCTGGAACATCCGGAGGTGTTCGAGCGGCTCGGACAGAGCGACGACCCGGCCGTCATCGCCAACACCGTCGAAGAGCTGATGCGTTACCTCACCATTGTGCACAGCCAGGTCGACCGCATCGCGACCGAAGATCTGATGATTGGTGGCCAGCTGATTCGCGCGGGGGAGTACGTGATGATGAGCCTGCTCGCGGGGAACTGGGACGCGGAGTTCGTCGACAATCCCGAATCCTTCGACGTCGACCGAAACACCCGCGGGCACTTGGGCTTCGGCTACGGCGTGCATCAATGCATCGGTGCGAACCTGGCCCGCGTCGAAATGCAGGTCGCGTTTGCCACGCTGGCGCGCCGCCTGCCCGGGCTCAGACTGGCGGTGCCGCCTGAGCAGCTGAGGTTCAAAGACGCCAACATCTATGGCATGAAAGAACTTCCGGTGAGCTGGTGACCGGCGAGCTGAGGTTTGACGACCAAGTCGCCGTCATCACCGGCGCCGGTGGCGGTTTGGGCAAGCAGTACGCGCTGCTGCTCGCCTCCCGTGGAGCGCGCATCGTGGTCAACGACCTGGGCGGCTCGGTGACCGGAGACGGTATCGACACCCAGGCCGCCGACACCGCGGCCGCCGAGATCCGCGACCTGGGCGGTCACGCCGTGGCAGACGTTCACAGCGTCACCAGTCCCGAAGGCGGACAGGCGATCGTCGACACCGCGCTGAACGCGTGGGGGCGAGTCGACATCGTGATCAACAACGCCGGCATCGTCGGGGACGCGCCGTTCGAGGACATGACCGCGGAGCGGTTCGAGCCGCTGCTGGACGTGCATCTCAAGGGTGCGTTCTACGTCACGAGGCCGGCCTGGAAGGTCATGCGCGAGCGGGGATATGGCCGCATCCTGAATACCTGTTCGGCCGCAGGGATACTCGGGGCGGCCGGCATGAGCAACTACGGCTCCGCCAAGACCGGGCTGATCGGTCTGACCCGGGTGCTGGCCGCCGAAGGCGCCGACCACAACATCAAGGTCAATGCCGTCGCCCCGATCGCCTACACCCGGATGTTGGCGCACTCCGTGGATGGCGCCGCGCAGCCGGACGATCCCGCCGCGCAGGCCGTGCTGGATGACCTTGCGGGCCAATACCTTCAGAAGCTCGATCCGGCATTGGTCGCCCCGGTGGCCGCCTTCTTGACCCATCGTGAGTGTCCGGTGTCGGGCGAGATCTACACCGTTGGCGCAGGCCACGTTTCACGGTTCTTCATCGGCAGGACGAAGGGCTTCTACCGCCCCGGGTTGTCCATCGAGGACGTGCGGGATCACCTCGCGGAAATTCGCGACGAAACCGGCTATAAAGTGCCGGGCGGAACCGCCGACGAGATGAGCGAGCTCTTCGCGACCATCATGGCCGGCCTCAGCAGCTGAACGCCGAGCCGACACCATCCGGTGGTGGCGCCGGCTTCAGGCAGCCGAACGGCTCGATGCCGGCGGTGCTGAACTTGGCCGCCGACTGGTGCGCATAGTTCACGCAATACAGACCGGACTGGTCGGCGCGGCACCGGTAGTCGCCGAACGACAACGAATCCCCGTTCGCCAGTTCCGGGCCGTTGCCGTTGATGAACGGACCGGGATCGGCTCGGGCGGATCCCACCTGAAGGTTCACCCCATCAAAGCCGATCCAGCCACCTTGCCACTGGCCGTAGGCCGTGGCGGGCGCCGGCGGCGGGTTGGTCAGACTCACCAGGCAGGCCAGCGCGCCGCCCGTGTGTCTGGCATCGGTCATGCAGGAGACCTTGCCCGCCATCGCCGTCAGCGCGATGTCGTCGCCCAGCGGCGTGGCCGCCCCGTCGCGCGTGGCGGTGTGGAAACGGCCCGGATCGGCCTGGTGGCCGGCCTCGATCCACGCGATGACGTCGGAGATTGCCGCTCCCGCGCCCGGAGCGGCGGGGTGTCCCGGTGAGGTGCTTCCCGGCGCCGCGGCGCCGGTCGATGCCTGCGTGGTGCTCCCGGTGGGCTCCGAATGACCGCCCGTGGCGTGTGAGCACCCGGCGACCAGTAATGACGCGGCGATCATCGCAGCTATCCGCATCCAGTCAGGCTAACCGCCGCGCCGGGCAATTAAGGCGCTGCGCGCGCGTTACGACGGTCATGTCGGTTACCGTCGGGTTATGCATCAGCGCATTGTCCGCGCACGCACGGCCATCGGCACCGTCGAAGGCTTCACCCGCGACGGGGTCACCCGGTGGCGGTCGATCCCGTATGCCCGTCCACCGGTGGGAAATCTGCGCTTCCGCGCGCCGCGGCCGGCCCAGCCGTGGTCGGGTGTCCGGCACTGCCACGGCTTCGGCAACTGCGCGCCCCAACAGCGCCGCTACACCCTGCTCGGCATGTCGGGTTTGGGCGGCCGCTACCAGCCGATGAGCGAGGACTGCCTGACCCTCAACGTCGTGGCGCCCGAGGGCGCGGTCGAGGGACCGCTGCCCGTCATGGTGTTCATCCACGGCGGCGGCTATTTCCTGGGCAGCTCGGCGACGCCGCTGTACGACGGCGCCGCCCTGGCACGCCGGGGATGTGTGTACGTGTCGGTGAACTACCGGCTGGGCGCGCTGGGGTGCGTTGACTTCTCGTCCCTGTCGACGCCGGAGATCACCATCGACAGCAACCTGTACCTGCGCGACCTGGTGCTGGCGCTGCAGTGGATTCGCGACAACATCGCGGGATTCGGCGGCGATCCGGACAACATCACCATCTTCGGCGAGAGCGCCGGCGCGTGCATCACGGCCTCACTGCTGGCGGTGCCCGCCGCCAAAGGCCTGTTCGCCCGGGCGATCTCGGAGAGCCCGGCCTCGGGCCTGGTGCGGTCGAAAGAGGTTGCCGCGGAGTTCGCAAACCGCTTCGCCAACCTGCTCGGCGTGCGCAGGCAGGACGCCGCCAACGCGCTGATGTCGGTGTCGGCCGCCCAACTGGTGGAAACCCAGCACCAATTGATCGACGAGGGCATGCGAAACAGGTTGGGCGCCTTCCCGATCGGCCCCGTCTTCGGTGACGACATCCTGCCGCTGGATCCGGTGGAGGCGATGCGGCGCGGCGAGGCCCACCGTGTCCCGCTGATCGTGGGCACCAACGCCGAAGAAGGTCGGTTGTTCACCCGGTTCCTGGCGATGTTGCCGACCAACGAGACGATGGTCGAAGAGCTGCTCGCCGAGGCGGAACCCGCCATCCGCGAACGCATTACCGCCGCATACCCCGACTATCCCGAGCGGGCGGCGTGTATCCAGCTCGGCGGTGATTTCGCGTTCGCGTCGGCGGCCTGGCAGATCGCGGAGGCCCACGGCGCGCACGCGCCCACGTACCTCTACCGGTACGACTACGCCCCGCGCACGTTGCGCTGGTCGGGTTTCGGAGCCACCCATGCCACCGAGTTGCTCGCGGTTTTCGACGTCTACCGCACCAGGTTCGGTGCGTTGTTGACTGCGGCGGCCGACCGGCGGGCCGCGTTGCGGGTGAGCAATCAGGTGCAGCGGCGCTGGCGGGCCTTCAGCCGCACCGGCGTGCCGGGGGAGGACTGGCCGCTCTACACCGCCGACGACCGGGCCGTGATGGTCTTCGACCGCAAGTCCCGTGTCGAGTTCGATCCGCATCCGCATCGCCGAATGGCCTGGGACGGCTTCTCACTGGCGCGTTGACCTGGCACGCTAACCCTCATGCATGCCGAGACCGAGCAAGTCATCGAACAACCCAGTGACCTCACCGCCTCCTGGCTGGCCGCGGTCATCGGCACCGGGCCCATCGCCGACTTCTCGGTGGAGCGCATCGGTACCGGCCAGATGAGCGAGTGCTACCGCGTCCGGCTCAGTTATGCCGAGGGGCCCTCGGACGGGCCCGAGTCGGTGGTGCTCAAGGTCGCGGCCACCGACCCGATCAGCCGGCAGACCGGGCTGGCGCTGGGGCTCTACGAGCGGGAGGTGCGCTTCTACGGTGACATCGCGCCGCGGCTGGGTGGGCCCATCGCGCCCTGCTACCACGCGGCGGTGGACACCTCGACGGGTGTGTTCGACTTGCTGCTGGGCGATGCCGGGCCGGCCGTCGTCGGCGACGAAATCGCCGGCGCCACAGTCGAACAGGCTCGCCTCGGGGCCGTCGAACTCGGGCGGCTGCACGGGCCGCTGCTCGGGGACGCCTCGCTGGCCGAGGCGCCCTGGCTCAACCGTGAGCCTCCGCTGAACCAGGCCATGATCACCCCGCTGTATGCGGGTTTCGTCGACCGCTACGGCGAGCAGATCGCGCCGGAGCACCGCGTGGTGTGCGAACGCCTGGTGGCCGCCTTTGACGGCTACCTGGGCCAGGAGGCCGAGGCGCCCGAGCGGGGCCGCCTCCAGGGCCTGGTGCACGGCGACTACCGCCTGGACAACATGCTGTTCGGTACCGACGGCGCCGATCGCGCGCTGACGGTGGTCGATTGGCAGACCGTGTCCTGGGGTCCGGCCCTGACCGACCTGGCCTACTTCCTCGGCGGCGCGTTGCCCACCGAGCACCGCCGGCAGCACTACGACGCGCTGCTGCGGGCCTACCACGAGGCGCTGGGTCCGCAGGCGCCGCTCACCCTGGCCGACGTCGCCGACGGGGTCCGCCGGCAGAGCTTCTTCGGCGTGATGATGGCGATCGTCTCGCCCATGCTGGTCGAGCGCACCGACCGCGGCGACCGGATGTTCATGACGATGCTGCAACGGCACTGCGACCATGTGCTCGACACGGATGCGCTGTCGACGCTGCCCGCACCGGTCGCGCCCGAGCCGTTGCGGCCCTCGGACGAGGACGAACGCGCCCACGATCCCACCGCCGAACCGCTGTGGAGCGAGAGCTGGTACGCCGACTTCGCCGACGCCGCACAGGGATTGGGCGGCTGGTTCCGGCTCGGCCGGGTGGCCAACGAACAGACCGCTTGGGTGCACGTGCTGTTGTGCGGCCCCGACATGCCGACCGTCGCCGTCGACGCGCAAGTGCCGCTGCCGTCGGACCCGTGGGCGGTGCGCACCGAGGACTTCGAACTCGGCCATTCCGCCGAGGTGCCGCTGCAAAGCTACCGCGTCGACGTGCGGGCGCGCGGCCAGGCCTACGCCGATCCGTCCGCGTTGCTGCGCGGGGAGCCCGGAACCCCGGTCGAGTTGACCCTGAACCTGGTGTGGGCCACCGACGGCACGCCGTATAAGTACGGGCTGACGACGCGCTACGAAATTCCATGCACCGTCTCGGGTGACATCACAATCGGCGGCACCGGCTACCGGCTGGAATCCGTTCCTGGGCAGCGTGATCACTCGTGGGGTGTGCGCGATTGGTGGGGCATGGACTGGATCTGGAGCGCGCTGCACCTGAACGACGGCACTCATCTGCACGGCGTGAACATCCGGATTCCCGGGGCCCCCGCGTTCAGCATCGGCTACGCACAGGGCGCCGACGGCAAGGTCACCGAATTGCAGGCCGTTGACTCGCGAGAATCGTTCGCCGACAACGGGTTACCACTCGACGCGACTTTACGGCTCACGCCGGCCGAGATCACCGCGGAGGTGAACGTGCGCGGACAGGCGCCGGTCCGGCTCGTCGCGACGGACGGGCGGGTGAGCCAGTTCCCCCGCGTCTGGGCCACGATCAGCACGGCTGACGGGCGCAGCGGTGTGGGTTGGCTGGAATGGAACCGCAATCTCGGCGAACAGGCCTAGGTGAGCGGATCGGCCCCCGTCGTGGTGATGGGCGTCTCCGGATCGGGCAAGTCGACGGTGGGGGCGGCGCTCGCGCAGCGCCTGCGCGTCCCGTTCGTGGACGCGGACACCCTGCACCCGGCCGCCAACATCGCCAAGATGGCTGCCGGCGAACCGCTCGACGACGACGACCGCTACCCCTGGCTGGAGCGCGTCGGCGACTGGCTGGCGGCCCACCGCGACGGCGCCGTGGTGAGTTGTTCGGCTCTGAAGCGGAAATATCGCGACCAGCTGCGCGCGCACTGCCCGGAGGTGGAGTTCCTGCATCTCTCGGGTTCGGCGGAGCTGATCGGCGGCCGGCTGGCGACCCGGACCGATCACTTCATGCCGGCCGCGCTGCTGCGCTCGCAACTGGAGTCCCTGGAACCCCTCGGCCCCGACGAGGCCGGCATGAGCGTCGACGTCGGTCCGGCCGTCGACACGATCGTGGATTCCGTCGTGCGGGCGCGCGGGTAGACCGGGTCCGGCCCAGCCGTGTAGCATTATGCTACGGTCTGTAACGGAATGTTGCATTGGAGGAAGTGATGGCCGAGGCTCTCGATCGCGTCACCCGGGTCGCATCCGACCTGATGGACAGCGCGGCCGCCGAGGGTGCCCGGCAAAGCCGCTCGGCCAAGCAGCAACTCGACCACTGGGCGCGGGTCGGGCGCGCGGTGTCCAGCCAGCACACCGCGTCGCGGCGGCGGGTGGAAGCCGCCCTCGCCGGCCAGCTCGCGACCGGCGAGCTCACCGTCGAGGAGGGCGTCGTCTTCAACGCCGAGATCTCCGCGGCCATCGAAGAAAGCCTGGCGCGCACCAACTACGGGGCGACGCTGGCCGGGCAGGGGGTCACCACGGTGGCCCTCAACGACGACGGCGAGATCGTCGAGCACCGCCCCGACGGCGCCGCGGTGGTGCTCGCGGGCGGGCGCTGACCCGGCGATCGTCGACGCGGCCCGATGGATCGACTTGACCTGGTGGTCGGGCCGAACGGTGCCGGCAAATCCACGTTCATCGCGTTCACCCTGGCGCCGCTGTTGCCGGGAAGCCTCGTGGTCAACGCCGACGAGATCGCGAGGCAACGCTGGCCCGAGGATCCCACCTCGCACTCCTACGACGCGGCGCGTGTCGCCGCCGACACGCGCGCCAAGCTGATTGAACTGGGTCGGTCCTTCATCGCCGAGACGGTGTTCTCCCATCCCTCGAAGCTGGACCTTCTCCACGCCGCGCGCCGGGCGGGCTTCACCGTCGTGCTGCATGTGCTGCTCATCCCGGAAGACCTTGCGGTGCAACGCGTCCGGCACCGCGTGCAGGCCGGCGGACATGATGTGCCGGACGTCAAGATCCGCGAGCGCCACCGCCGGTTGTGGACGCCGGTCGCCGAGGCCCTCGCCTCGTCTGACCTCGCGACGGTCTACGACAACAGCCGACTGCGCGGCCCGCGCATCGTCGCGCGGCTCAGCGGCGGCCTGACCATCGGTGCGCCGGAGTGGCCGGGGTGGACGCCGGAGAACCTGCGGGCGCGCTGGCCCGACTAGCTACCAGGACAGCTTGCGGCGGCCGGTGTCGACCTGACTGCCGACCCGCTCGCGCGCGGTGTCGGCCAGGTCGCTGCCACGCTGACGGGCGGTTTCGGCGAATTCCTCGCCGCGCGCCCGCGCCGTGCTGGCCAGCTTCTCGCTTCGTTTGCGCGCCTTCTTGGCCAGTTTCTCGCTGCGCTTGCGGGCCTTCTTGGCCAGCGGCGCGGCCCGGTCGGCGGCCTCGTCGGCGAGTTCTTCGCTGCGCTTGCGGGCCTTTTCGGCAAGGTATGCGGCGCGGTCGGCGGCCTCGTCGGCCCATTCCTCGCCGCGCTTGCGCGCCTTCTTCGCCAACGGCCGGCTGCGGTCGGCCGCGGTGCTGGCGAGTTCGCGGCCGCGTTCGAGTGCGGCCTCGGCATAGGGCGCACCGCGTTCGGCCGCAGTGCTGGCGAGTTCGCGGCCGCGTTCGAGTGCGGCCTCGGCGTAGGGCGCGCCACGTTCGGCCGCGGTGCTGGCCAGTTCGCGGCCGCGCTCGGCGCCGACCTGCAAGCCGTGCGCGATCCGCTCACCCAGTTCGGAGAAATCGGTATCGAAGCCTGAGTCGGCCGAACCGGGCAACGCCGATGACACCCGCTCGGAGAGCCGTTCCGCCGCGCGCCGGCCGCGCCACCCGAGCGAGGGCTTACCGGCGGTGTCGGCGGACGCGATCAGCAGCCCGCCCAACAGGCTGAGATCGGTGAGAAATTGTTGGCGTTTCTGGGCTTTGGCCACCGGGTCGCTCTCGTTCCAGAACGAGTGCGTGCCAAGGTTGGCCGGCAACACCGTCACCGCGAGCGCCGCCGACGCGATGCGGGGGAGTCTGCCGGTGGCAAGCAGCAGGCCGCCGCCGATCTGAACGGCCGCGGTGATCTGCGCGACCGTCTCGGGGTCGCTGGGAATGCTGCTGCTCACCGAATCCGGCAACGCCTGGAGACCGTCCACCGTCGGGGCCGCGGCCTCGGCCGCGGATTTGGGGTTGAGCAGTGAATTGACTCCTTGTCCGATGAATGCCACTGATAACAGGGGTCGCGCGATTCTCCTGAGCACCATGGCCGGTGTATTACCCGGCTGCCTGTCGAGCAAACCGTGGCGGCGATATCCCCAGCTAGACCGGCATAGACATACAGGTGCACACCGATAGGGTGGAGCGCGTGCGAGCGTTGATCATCGTCGACGTGCAAAACGATTTCTGCGAGGGCGGCTCGGTGCCGACGGCCCGCGGCGCCGCGCTGGCGCCCGCGATCAACGACTATCTGTCCGGTGACCCCGGCTACCACTACGTCGTGGCCACCCAGGACTTCCATATCGATCCCGGTGATCATTTCTCCGACCGGCCGGACTTCTCGTCCTCCTGGCCCGTGCACTGCGTCGCCGGAAGCGAGGGCGCGAATCTTCGGCCCGATTTGGACATCCGGCGCATCGACGCTGTCTTTCGCAAGGGCGCTCACGCCGCGGCTTACAGCGGTTTCGAGGGCGTCGACGAGAACGGCACGACGCTCCTCGAATGGTTGCGCCGGCGGGGGGTCGACGAGGTCGACGTGGTCGGCATCGCCACCGACTTCTGTGTCCGGCGAACCGCCGAGGACGCCGCGGCGGCGGGCCTGACCACCCGGGTGCTGGTGGGCCTGACCGCTGCCGCGGCCGTGGACTCCGCTGCCGAGGCGCTGGCGGAAATGCGCTCCGCCGGCATCGAGTTGGTTGGGGGGCCGTAATGGTGGTGCCGCTGGGTCGGGAGCAGCTGCTGGCCGCCGTGGAGCGCTCGCCGCAGGCGGCCGCCGCCCACGATCGCGCCGCATGGGTGGGACTGTTCACCGGTGACGGCCGGATCGAGGACCCGGTGGGCTCGCGTCCGCACGTGGGGCATGACCAGATCGGCCGCTTCTACGACACATTCATCGGTCCGCGTGACATCAAGTTCCATCGCGATCTCGACATCGTCGTCGGCACGGCGGTGCTGCGTGACCTCGAGCTCGAGGTGGCGATGGGTTCGGCGGTGACGATGTACATTCCGGCGTTCCTGCGCTATGACCTTCGAGAAGCCAACGGCGAGTGGAAGATTGGTGAACTCCGGGCCTACTGGGAGCTTCCCGCCATGATGGTGCAGTTCCTGCGTACCGGCTCCGGGGCGGTGGGCCCCGCGCTGAACCTGTCCAAGGCGCTGGTGAGCAACCAAGGCTGGCGGGGGACGGCCGGTTTCATGACCGGCTTCCGCCGAGTGGGAGCGCGTCACCAGCGGCTGGTCACCACGTTCCTCGACGCGGTCGCGCGGAAAGACACGTTTTCCGCGGCACGGCTGGTGTCATCGGATGCCGCAATAACTTTGGGCGATCGAGACCCGCTGGAACTGGCCGAGCTGGCCGAACAGCTGGATGGGGCCGGCGCGACAAAGATGACCAGCGCGGGCCCCACCGTCGCGGTGTCGCTCCATTCGGGTCACGGGCGCGCCATCGTGTTCGCCGATGTGGCGTGGCGCGGCAACGCGATCAACCGGATCAGGTACTTTCCCGCCTGACCCACGCATGCCTCACCGGACCACCATCAGCGCCAGCGACGCCGCGGACAGGCACAGAAACGCGCCGGGAAACGCGATGTTGTACAGGACGCGTGCCCTCAGGTGTGTGGCCACCGCGCCGACGAAAAACGCAACCAGGCCGGCGGCGGCAGCGATGCCCAACTCCCGCGGGCCCAGCAGGCCGACGACGATCCCGACGGCTCCGGCCAGCTTCACTGCGCCCAGCGCGGGCAACCACGACCGCGGCACCCCGACCTGCGCGGAGTTCGCCAGCACGAATCGCGCCGGAACGAGGTCGGCGATGGCGATCGCGGCGGTGATGGCGGCGGTGATCAGCGTGATCACGACAAGTGCGGTATTCATCCGGATCAATCCCTTGTCGCGCAGCGATTTCCGCAGCGGCGGGTCGAATGCGTGCGGTGCGCGCCGCGGCGCACAATCGGTAAGGTCATGGTGTTTGTCTCCTTTGCCACAGGAAGTCCGTTGGACGCGGTCATCTTCTTGACGACTTCCGCGCGGAAAAGGTGACCCATGAGCGCAACACAGGATTTGACGGATCTGGCACGGCGTTTCGACGCCGATCGACGACACCTGAGGTCGGTCGCGTTCCAGCTGCTGGGCTCGGTGGCCGACGCCGACGACGCCGTGCAGTCGGCCTGGCTCAAGGCCAGCCGTGCGGACTTCGACGCCGTCGACAACCTGTCCGGCTGGTTCACCACGATCACCGCGCGCGAGGCGTTCGACCAGCTTCGGGTGCGTAAGCGTCGCGCCGAGCAACCGCTCGGCGGGGCCGACGAACTGGACCGACTGACCCAGGCGGCGTCGGCACCGGCCGACGAGGACGCACTGCTGGCGGAGTCGGTGAGCAGCGCCCTGCTCGTCGTGCTCGACCGGCTCTCCCCGGCGCAGCGCGTCGCGTTCGTGCTGCACGACGTCTTCGCGATGCCGTTCGAGCAGATCGCCGGGCTGATGGATCGGTCACCGGAGGCCACCAAGAAGCTGGCCAGCAGGGCGCGCGGTCGCCTGCACGCCGAGCCGGCCGCCCCGCCCCGCCGCACCGCCGATCACCTGCGGGTGGTCGAGGCGTTTTTGGCGGCCACCCGCGGCGGTGACATCGCCGGCCTGCTCGACCTGTTGGCTCCCGAGGTGGTGCGCACCGTCGATCCCGCCCTCGTCCCGGCGGACGTGCCAACCACGTTGCGCGGCGCCCGCGAGGTCACCGGGGAGACTCGCCGGTTCGCTCGGCGGGCGCGCGCCGGTGCTGTCATGCTCATCGACGGGACGCCGGGCATCGTGCTGGTGGCCCGCGGGCGAGCTCAGGTCCTGCTGGTGATCGGCATCGGTGCCGACGATCGCATCCACACGATCGACATCACCGGCAACGCCGAGCGAATCCGTCGGGCCGCGCTGACGCTGCCGCGGTGGCCGATCCAGGAAGATCACAACCTCATCGGGTACCAAGGACGTCAGACACAGTCGACCGGGAAACCGGCCACGGGGCAAGACCGGGAGAGCAATGCTCGATAAGCCGTTCGGACGGCGCAGCCTGCTGCGGGGTGCCGGCGCGCTGTCGGCGGCGGCGCTGGCACCGTGGCCGGCCGGATGCGCTTCCGACGACGATGACGCCCTCACCTTCTTTTTCGCGGCCAACCCGGACGAGCGTGACGCCAGGATGCGCATCGTCGACGAGTTCGCGCGCCGCCATCCCGATATCAAGGTTCGGCCGGTGCAGTCCGGTCCGGGCGTCATGCAACAGCTTTCGACGTTTTGTGTCGGCGGGAAATGCCCGGACGTGCTGATGGCGTGGGAGCTGTCCTACGCCGAACTCGCCGACCGCGGTGTGCTGCTGGACATGAACACGCTGTTGGCCCGCGACAAGGCGTTCGCCGACCAACTCAAGGCGGACAGCATCCCGGCGCTGTACGAAACCTTCACGTTCAACGGCAAGCAGTACGCGCTGCCCGAACAGTGGTCGGGCAACTACCTGTTCTACAACAAGCGGCTCTTCGCCGAAGCCGGGGTGCCCGCACCGCCCAAGACGTGGGCACAGCCTTGGGATTTCGCCGAATTCCTCGATGTGGCGCGCGCGCTGACCAAGCGCGACGCGTCCGGGCGGGCCGCGCAGTACGGCTTCGTCAACACCTGGGGGTCCTACTACTCGGCGGGCCTGTTCGCAATGAACAATGGCGTTGCCTGGTCTGACCCGCGGCTGAACCCGAGTCACTTCAACTTCGACAACGCGGCGTTCCAGGAAGCGGTGCAGTTCTATGCCGATCTGGCCAACACGTACCGGGTTGCGCCGAACGCATCGGAGACACAGTCGATGTCGACGCCCAACCTGTTTGCGGTGGGGCGGGCGGCGATCGCCCTCGGCGGACACTGGCGCTACCAGACCTACATCCGCGCCGAGGACCTGGATTTCGACGTCGCCCCGCTGCCCGTCGGCCCGGCGCTGGGAAAGGGGCACGCCGCGTGTTCGGATATCGGCGCCACCGGACTGGCGATCTCGGCGAGCAGCCCCCGCAAGGAGCAGGCGTGGGAATTCGTGAAGTTCGCCACCGGGCCCATCGGTCAGGCGTTGATCGGTGAATCCTGCCTCTTTGTTCCGGTGCTGCGGTCGGCGCTGCGATCGGACGGATTCGCCAAGGCCCATCGGCGGCTCGGCAATCTCAGCGTGCTCACCGAAGGGCCGGCCTTTTCGCAGGGCTTGCCGATCACGCCGGCATGGGAGAAGGTCAATGCCTTGATGGACCGCAACTTTGGGCCCGTCCTGCGCGGCCGCCAGCCGGCCACGTCCTTGAGCGGGCTGTCCCGCTCCGTCGACGAAGTGCTGCGCAGCCCATGACCTCGATGGACGCATCCGGCGCGGCCGCCCCAGCCGGGAGGGCGACGCGAAATGCCCCCGACGATCCGAGCCCATGGCGCCGGCACGCCTGGGCCGGCCGGTTGTTCGTCGCCCCCAACATGGTGGCGGTCGCGGTGTTCATGCTCTTTCCGCTGGGCTTCTCGCTGTACATGAGTTTCCAGCAATGGGATGTGTTCACGCCGCCAAAGTTCGTGGGCCTGAAGAACTTTACAGACCTGTTCACCTCCGATCCGCTCTTCCTGATCGCGATCCGCAATACGGTGATCTTCACCCTCGGCACGGTGGTGCCGACGGTCCTCATCAGCCTGGCCGTCGCGGGGGTGCTGAACCGGAAGGTCCGGGGCATCGGCATCTTTCGAACGATTGTCTTTCTGCCGCTAGCCATCTCGTCGGTCGTGATGGCGGTGGTGTGGCAGTTCGTCTTCAACACCGACAACGGTCTACTGAACATCATGCTCGGCTGGGTCGGGCTCGGTCCGGTGCCGTGGTTGGTCGACCCCCACTGGGCCATGGCGTCGCTGTGCATCGTCAGCGTCTGGCGCAGCGTGCCCTTCGCCACCGTCGTCCTGCTGGCCGCGATGCAGGGCATACCGGAAACGGTCTATGAGGCGGCCAAGATCGACGGCGCCAGCGAGATAAGGCAATTCGTCTCCATCACCGTTCCGTTGATCCGGGGGTCCATATCGTTCGTGATCATCATCTCGGTCATCCACGCATTCCAGGCGTTTGACATGGTCTACGTCCTCAACGGTCCCAGCGGCGGGCCGGAATCGGCGACCTACGTCCTGGGCATCATGCTGTTCCAGCACGCGTTCTCGTTCCTCGAATTCGGGTACGCCTCCGCGCTGGCGTGGGTGATGTTCGCCGTCTTGCTGGTGCTGACCGTGGTGCAGTTGCGTGTCAGCCATCGACGATCCTTGGAGACTTCGCGTGGGCTTAAGTGAGGGGGCCATCAGGCACACCGTGGTGCGGGGCGGCATCGTCTATGGCGCACTGCTCGTCGTCGCCTGGTGCGCGCTGTTCCCGATCGCGTGGGCGGTGTCGGGTTCGCTGAAAACGGAGGGTGAGGTCAGCGAGCCCACGCTGCTGCCGGCCCACCCGCGGTGGTCCAACTACACCGAGGTGTTTGCGTTGATGCCGTTCGGGCGAATGTTCTTCAACACCGTGCTGTACGCGGGCTGCGTCACGGCGGGGCACGTCTTCTTTTGCTCGCTGGCCGGATATGCCTTCGCGCGACTGGATTTCCGCGGCCGCGATGCGCTGTTCGTCGTTTACCTCGGCACGTTGATGGTTCCCCTGACGGTGACCGTGATCCCGCAGTTCCTCGTGATGCGAACCCTGGGCTGGGTCGACACCCCCTGGGCCATGATCGCGCCGGGTTTCTTCGGCAGCGCATTCGGCACATACCTGATGCGGCAGTTCTTCCGCACCCTGCCCACCGATCTGGAGGAGGCCGCGATACTCGACGGCTGTACGCCGTGGCAGGTCTATTGGCGAATCCTGCTGCCCCACGCACGACCGGCGGTGATGGTGCTCGCCGTGCTCACCTGGGTCAACGTCTGGAACGATTTCCTGTGGCCGCTGCTGATGATTCAGCGCAACAGCCTGGCCACGCTGACCCTGGGCCTGGTCAGGATGAAGGGCGAATATGTTGCCCGGTGGCCGGTGCTGATGGCAACCTCGATGCTGATCATGCTGCCCCTGGTCCTCATCTACGCCATCGCGCAACGCTCGTTTGTCCGCGGCATCGCCGTCACCGGAATGGGCGGCTAGCCATGGCCTCGGTGACCTTCGAGCAAGCGACTCGGCGCTACCCGGGAGCCGACCGGCCGGCCCTGGACAACCTGGACCTGGTGGTGGGCGACGGCGAATTCGTCGTCCTGGTCGGGCCGTCCGGCTGCGGGAAGACCACGTCGCTGCGCATGGTAGCCGGGCTGGAAGTCGTGGACTCCGGGCGTATCCGGATCGGCGACCGGGACGTGACCAAC
Source organism: Mycobacterium sp. MUNTM1 (assembly GCF_054660795.1). Lineage (NCBI taxonomy): Bacteria > Bacillati > Actinomycetota > Actinomycetes > Mycobacteriales > Mycobacteriaceae > Mycobacterium > Mycobacterium sp. MUNTM1. Next base: position 79,407 of record NZ_BAAGDE010000017.1, on the reverse strand, counting down.
GTCGACCCCAAGGATCGCGACGTCGCGATGGTCTTTCAGAACTATGCGCTCTACCCGCACATGACGGTGGCCCAGAACATGGGCTTCGCCATGAAGATCGCCAAGACGCCGAGGGAGCAAATTCGTGAGCGGGTGTTGGACGCGGCGAAACTCCTTGACCTGCAACCCTATCTCGATCGCAAGCCGAAGGATCTTTCCGGTGGCCAACGCCAGCGAGTGGCGATGGGCCGCGCGATCGTGCGCAGGCCGCACGTGTTCCTGATGGACGAACCGCTGTCCAATCTCGATGCCAAACTCCGCGTGCAGACGCGTAATCAGATCGCCGCGTTACAACGGCGGCTGGGCACCACCACCGTCTACGTCACCCACGACCAGGTCGAGGCCATGACCATGGGCGACCGCGTCGCCGTCCTGCGCGACGGCGTGCTGCAGCAATTCGCTCCGCCGCGCGAGCTTTACCGAAACCCGAACAACGTCTTCGTGGCGGGTTTCATCGGATCGCCGGCGATGAATCTGTTCACCCTGCCCATTGTGGATTCGGCGGTGTCGCTTGGGGATTGGCCCATCAAGCTGCCGCGCGAGATCACCAGTAGCGCGGGCGAGGTCGTGGTCGGGGTCCGGCCCGAACATTTCGAGCTGGGTGGCCTCGGTGTCGAGATGGAGGTCGACGTCGTTGAGGAGCTGGGGGCAGACGCCTATCTGTATGGGCGAATCACCGGCTCCGGCAAGGGAATCGATGGGCCCATCGTCGCGCGGGCCGACGGTCGTAACCCACCGGCGAAGGGCAGCCGGCTACGCCTGCATCCGGAACCCGGGCACCTGCACTTCTTCGGCGTGGATGGCCGCCGAATCTGTTGACGCGCTCCCGTAGATTACCGCGACGGTGATGAATCCTTCGGCGATAACTATCCGCGGGAGCAGCGAAGCGCGTGAACGCGTCGCTGGATGCGCGCGACGTCGTCGGGACAGGGCAGCTGGTTGATGATCCGGGTGATCTCGACGCCGATATCAACGGAATCGATCGGCCAGAGCCGACGCGCGATGAGATCCCTTGCGATGGCGGTGATGTCATCGTCGCAGAGCCGTCGGCGCGTCAACGCCACCAGCGGCACGTAGCCGGTGGCCGGCATGCCGGCGGGGTAGCCGGCCCGCACGAAAGCCACAATGCTCGTCACCCAATGCGACAGGTCCATATGTCCACCTCGCTAACCGCCGCAAGTTGCGCGTAAGCGGCAGTGCTTGCTCAGCTAGCAACGTACCATCGGCGAGCCCATCAGCTGAGTAACGCCACACAGTTAAACGCATTTTTTACGGTCGCGGGTGCCGGCGGACCGACAGTGACTTGGGTGACGATTCGCCGAACGTGGCGCGCCGTAACGGTGTTTGGCGGCAAGGGTTTCTAGTATTGCCGCGTGGTGGATCGCTATGGAACCGATGTCCTCGCCGCGGGGCGACGCAAGCCGCGCTCGACCGAGCACCCGGCCGAACTGGGCCTGGTGGTCGAGGACGTCGAGACGGGATACGTCGGCGCGATCGTGCGCGTGGAATACGGTCGAGTGGACCTGGAGGACCGGCGCGGTCACGTGCGTGGCTTCCCTTTGGGCCCTGGGTATTTGCTCGAGGGGCGTCCCGTCATCCTCACCGCGCCGCGACGGCCGGCACCGACCGCCGGGGGCAGGACCGCGTCCGGTTCGGTCGCCGTGTCCGGCGTTCGGGCCCGCGTCGCCCGGGCCAGCCGCATCTACGTCGAGGGCCGCCACGACGCGGAACTCATCGCACAGGTGTGGGGTGAGGACTTGCGAATCGAAGGCGTCGTCGTCGAGCAACTCGGTGGCGTCGACGACCTGGTGGACATCGTCGCCGAATTCGCCCCGCGGCCGGGGCGCCGGCTCGGGGTGCTCGTCGATCACCTCGTCGCGGGCTCCAAGGAGGCGCGGATCGCCGACGCCGTGCGGCGGGGGCCCGGCGGCACCGACACGTTGGTCGTCGGTCATCCCTACGTCGACATCTGGCAGGCCGTGAAACCGCAGCGGTTGGGCCTGGAGGCCTGGCCGACGGTGCCACGGCAGGTGGAGTGGAAACACGGCGTATGCCAGGCGCTCGGTCTGCCGCACAACGACCAGGCGGACATCGCCAGGGCCTGGCGGCACATCCGTTCGAGGGTCCGCGACTGGAACGATCTGGAGCCGGCGCTGATCAGCCGGGTCGAAGAATTGATCGACTTCGTGACGGCGCCGGTCTCCTGACGCGGCAGCCAGCGGACCAGGGCTAATGCCCATCTCGTAGTTCGGCTACGCTAGGCCGACAGTCCCGATCGGCGGGACAGAAACAGGGCGTATGCAGGGCGTATTCGGCGTATTCATCGGCACGTTCCTCATCGGTCTTCGTGAAGGCCTCGAGGCGTCGCTCATCGTGAGCATCGTCGGCGCCTTCCTCAAGCGAAACGGCCAGTCCATCCGCCCGATGTTCGCCGGCGTCGCCCTGGCCGTCCTGCTCAGCGTCGGCGTGGGCGTCGGCCTCGACCTGTTCGCCGCCAGCCTGCCGCAGGCCCAGCAGGAGATGATGGAGACCGTCATCAACGCCATCGCGGTGGTGTTCGTGACGTCGATGATCATCTGGATGAACGGCAACGCCGCCCAGCTGAAGGGGGAACTCGAGCGCGAAGCCCGCCAGGCCGTCAACCGCGGTGGCGCGTTCGCCCTGGTCGTCATGGCGTTCCTGGCCGTCCTGAAGGAGGGCTTCGAGACGTCGGTGTTCTTGCTGGCGGCCGCCGAGACGTCGCACGGCAACCGGTGGTTCGCCGTGCTCGGCGGCGCCATGGGCATCGTCACCTCGGTCGGGCTCGGGGTGGCGCTGTACTACGGCGGCCTGCGGATCAACCTCGGCCGGTTCTTCCGGGTGACCGGGGTGTTCCTGGTGCTGATCGCCGCCGGGCTGGTGCTGGGTGCGCTGCGCACCGCGCACGAGGCCGGGTGGATAACCATCGGCCAGCAACAGGTGCTCGACCTGTCCGGCTGGATACCCAGCAATTCGGTGCTGGGCGCGGCGACGACCGGGGTGTTCGGCATCCCCGCCGATCCTCGCCTCATCGAGGTGCTGGGCTGGCTACTGTATGCCGTGCCGGTACTGGTCGTTTTTCTCTGGCCCGCCCGGCTCGCCGCCACGCCGCGAGCCCGCGGCAGGCTGCTGGCCGCCACGTCGGCGGTGCTGATCATCGTCGGGGCGGGGCTGACCCTCATGACGCCCGCCGCCGGCCCGTCGCAGACGCAGCGGGTGCGCACCGTCACCGACCGCGACGGCCACACCTCTGCGGTGTCGATGGCGATCGGGCCGCACGGACGCGAGTTGGCCGTCGCCCCCCAGGGCGCCTCGACCGTCCACAACGTCGTGCTCATCCCCGCAGACGACCAAACGGTGGACGGCGTGCCCGTACAGGTATGGCAGGCTTCCGAGGCCGCCGGGGCCGACGGCGCGCCTGAAGTCACGCTGGATCAGTTGCTGAGCATGGCGGGGGGCCGGCTGCCGGTCGGTCTCGCGGCCGGCCGCACTCCGGGGCCGTTTGCGGGTCAATGGTCGACGACCACCGGGTACACCGTGTTCGCGCAGGGTGATTTCGTGGTCAGCGCGCACACGACGAGCAACCGGACGGCGATTTTGACCGGCGGTGGGCTGACCGGGGCCAAGACCGTCAGTCTCGGCGGGCTGTCGACGGACTGGTCCACGTCCGCCGCCGAAGACCACGCGGCGGTGGCCGACATCGTCGCCAGCGACCGCGACCGCGGGGAGCGTCAACTCTGGAACGTCTGGCTGCCACTGGTATTCGCGGGATTTGCGTTGGCGTGCGTGCTGTCAGCGATAGCCTCGATGCGCGTGGACCGCAGGCAAGAGGATGAGAGGAAACCGATTGATGGTGAGTCGCATCGCCTCGGCAACGTGCCGGTCGCGTGACTTCTGTTTGACCGCAACGATTCTTGCTGCGACGGCGGTATTGCCGGTGACCGCGTGCGGCCACTCGGGCGACAACTCGAACCATGCTCAGCAACCGAACGTCGGAAGCGCCAACGCGGTCAAGGTGACCCTGGCCAACAACGGCGGCGCTGACGGCTGCGCGCTGGACACCACCAGCGTGCCCGCCGGGCCGGTGACCTTCACGGTCGCCAACACGAATGCGCCCGGCATCAGCGAGGTTGAATTGCTGAGGGACCAGCGGATTGTCGGCGAGAAGGAAAACCTCGCGCCCGGCCTGGACCCGGTGTCGTTCACGGTCTCGCTGGACGGCGGCGCCTACCAGCTGTACTGCCCGGGGGCGAGCACCGAGTACCAGACGCTGACGGTGACGGGCAAAGCGCCGGCGACGCCGACGGGCACGGTGGCCAGCATCCTCAGCCAGGGCACCAAGGACTACGCCGGCTACATTGTGAACCAGATCGGTCAGCTCAACGACGGCGTGAAGGCGCTCGACGCGGCCGTGCAGTCGGGCAACGTCGATGGGGCAAAGGCGGCCTACGCCAAAGCCCGATTGTTCTGGGAGCGTTCGGAATCCACCGTGGAGGGCTTCGTGCTGCCGGGCTTCGCGGTCGGCGACAATGCCGGCAGTCTGGACTATCTGATCGACATGCGTGAGTCGACGCCGGTGGACGCGAAGGTCGGCTGGAAGGGCTTCCACGCGATCGAGCGCGACCTGTGGCAGGCCGGCGCAATCACACCCGGGACGAAGGCGTTCAGCACCGAATTGGTGGGCAACGTCGGCAAGTTGAACGGCATCGTCGCGAGCCTGCAGTACAAACCCGAGGACCTGGCCAACGGTGCCAGCGACCTGATCGAAGAGATCCAGAACACCAAGATCACCGGAGAGGAAGAGGCCTTCAGTCACATTGACCTGGTGGACTTTTCGGGCAACGTCGAAGGCGCTCAGCAGGCGTACGCGTCGCTACGGCCGGGCCTGGAGAAGATCGACGCCAATCTGGTCCACCAGATCGATCAGCAGTTCCAGACCGTGCTCGCCACGCTGGACGGGTATCGCGACCCGGCCGCACTCGGCGGCTACAAGACCTACACCCCGGCGCTGAAGGCCAGTGACGCACCGAAGTTGACCGCGGTGATCCAGCCGCTACACCAGAGCCTGTCCACCGTCGCCCAAAAAGTCGTCACGGCCGGTTGATCATGACCGACGACATCACCGGCCCCTCAGACGGCGACCCGAACAACGCCGGCGCACCGCCCGACGCCGCCACGGTGTCGCGCCGGCGCGCGCTCGGCGGCGCCATGCTGGCCGGGCTGGGCGGCGCCGCCATCGGTGCCGTCGGTGGCGGTTTCGCCGGTCACGCGATGGCGGCGGGACAACGCGGCGACGATGACGACACCGTCGATCTACGTCGCAGCTACCCCTTCTACGGCCAACCTCACCAAGGCGGAATCGACACGCCGCCACAGCGATACGCCATGTTCATGTCGTTCTCGGTGGCCGGCGGCGCCGGTCGCACCGAGCTGCAGACCCTGCTGGCCCGCTGGTCGGCCGCGGCAGCCATCCTGCAGCAGGGCAAGCCGGTCGGAACCGTTCAGCCCCAGGTCGAGGTGCAGCCGCCCGTCGACACCGGCGAGGCCTACGGCCTGAGCCCCGCCAGTCTGACCGTCACGATCGGGTTGGGCCCGTCGCTGTTCGGCGACCGGTTCGGACTGGCCGCCCGGCGACCCGCCGTGTTCACCGACCTGCCGCCGCTCAACGGCGACAACCTGGATCCCCGCCTGCACGGCGGCGACCTGTCCGTGCAGGCGTGCGCCGACGACCCCCAGGTCTGCTACCACGCCGTGCGCAACCTGGCCCGGCTCGGCCGCAACATCGTCTCGCCATACTGGGCGGTCTTGGGTTTCGGCCGCGCCTCCGCCGGCCCCGGCCAGCACACCCCACGAAACCTCTTGGGATTCAAGGACGGTACCCGCAACATCGCCACCGACGAGGAGTACGCCAAATTCGTCTGGGTGGACAACAGCGACCAGCCTTGGATGAACGGCGGGACCTACCAGGTCGTCCGCAAGATCCGGATGTTGATGGAGACATGGGATGTCGACCGGATCGGCAATCAGCAGAGGATCTTTGGGCGCTCCAAGGAAGAAGGGGCACCGCTGAGCGGCAAGCACGAGTTCGACACCCCGGATTTCATCGCCAAAGGAGCCGACGGCAACCCGCTCATCGATCCGATGTCTCACGTCGGCCTCGCGGCCCGGGAAAACAACGACGGCATCATGATCCGCCGCCGGTCCTACAACTACACCGACGGTCTCGACGCCAACGGCCAACTCAACGCCGGCCTGCTGTTCATCTCGTACCAAAAAGATCCCCAAGATTTTATTCGCCTGCAGAACCGGCTGGGCGCGCACGACCTGCTCAACGAATACGTCCGGCACATCGGATCAGCAATCTTCGCGGTGCCGCCGCCGCCGGCTGAAGGCCACTACATCGGGCAAAGCCTGTTCAGCTGAGCAAATCTCGCCGAAGGGCGGTGGCCGGTCGGCGGCGCGGTGTTTCGCGCGCGTGATGTTTGGTGTCGGGCCGGTAAATCAAGCGCGCCGGCCGTCACGCATCGGCGCCCGCCGCGCACTAACTCCGTGACGCCGCAGAATCAGCGAGAAACGGAGAGAGTCACATGACCGATGCGCTCGTCATCGACGCCGAAGGCCTTGACCGGCTGTCCTGTAACGCCAAGGCCAACCCCGAGACAGGCAGGAAGACGCTCAAAGCCAAGACGGTGTGCGAGACCGGGTTCCGCAACATGACCTACGTCAGGGACCTGGCGCCGATGCTGGTGGGCGAGCCACCCGCGCTGCTGGGCGATGACTCGGCCCCCAATCCTTCGGAGACCGCGCTGGCCGCGCTGGGCTCGTGCGTGTCGGTGGGCCTGTTGGCCAACGCGACCCATCGTGGCGTGACGTTGACCAGGATCGAGGTCGAGATGGAAGGCGACATCGACATCTCCGCGGTGTGGGGCGTGGGCGACACCCCGCAGGACAAGCGCCTGGGATTCAGCGCGGTCCGCTGCAGGGTGCGCCTGGCCGGCGACGCCGACGACGCCACGCTGAAAGAGATTCACGACAACGCGATCGCCTGGTCACCGGTGCTGAACACGTTTCGCAACCCGGTGATCGTCGACTCGACTCTGAGTACGGAATAGGTGACATGACGGCGACCATTGATCCCGCGGCCGGCACGTTGGATGTCGAGCTGTTGGAGGATATTCGGGCTCACGCCGCCGCCTTGGACCGTGGCGAAGATCATTCGCGGCGCAGCTTCACCAGGCTGGGGGAGGCCGGACTGCTCGGGATCGGCGCCCCGGGCAACATCGACAACCGGCTTCCGGCGATGGCCGAGGTGATTCGGCTGATCTCCGGGGCATGCATGAGCACCGGGTTCTCGTTGTGGGCGCATCGCATGGCGATCGAGTATTTGCTCACGGCTGCAACAGAATTCAGCACTGCCGCGGTCGCGCCGTTGCTGTCGGGAGCTGTGCTGGGGGTCACGGGCATGGCCGCTGCGTTCAAGGAGGCGGCCGGTTGCGGCAGCGTGGAGCTGACCGCCACGTCCGTGGCCGGCGGCTACCGGGTGTCGGGGCCGATCAGGTGGGCCAGCAATTTGTATCCCGACTCGACGATGGTGACCGCGGTGCGCACCGATGCCGGCGAGAGACTGATCGTGGCGCTGGCCCTGGGCACGCCCGGGGTGGACGTCGGCGAGCATTTCGATCTGCTGGCCATGGGCAGCACCGCCTCCTCCTACCTGAACCTGAACGGCGCCTACGTACCCGCCGAACAAGTGTTGTCGCGCGACTTCGCGGGCTTCCTGCAGGCGGTGCGACCGACTTTCCTTGTCCTGCAGTCGGCCATGTGCCTGGGGTTGACCCGGACGACCCTGGATCAGGCTCGGCTGGGGCTCGATGGAGTCAACGCGGTGTTCGGTGACGATGTCGAGCGCGTGGCGCAGAAGCTGGTCGGCGCCGAAGCGACGCTGGCCAATCTCGCTGCGGCCGTGGGAGGAACCGAGCCACCCAGCAAGCGGCAGCTGCTGTCGCTGCGGCTCGCGGCGGCCGAATTGTCCAGCGCCAGCGCCGACCTGGAGATCCGGACCGCCGGCGGAAAGGGGTACGCAAGCAGGACGCCGGCAAGCCGGCGCTATCGGGAGGCCGCGTTCATCCCCGTCCAGTCCCCGTCCGAAGGCCAACTGCGCTGGGAATTGGCCAGATGCGGCTGAGCGCGGGTCGATGGTGACTCCGGTGGCGGTGCCGCCGGAGGGCGCCGAATCCGAACGCCTGGTCGGCGGGGTCCCGTTGGCCAGCCTGGTGCGCGACTTTCACCGGCCGATGGTGAATTTCGCTCGCACCATGGTGGATTCAGCGACGGTCGCCGAGGAGGCCGTGCAGGAGGCGTGGGTACAGGTGCTGCAGTCGTCGGATTCGTTTCAGGGTCGTTCGTCGGTGAGCACCTGGCTGTTCGGCATCGTGAAACACACCGCGTCCCGCCACCGGCGACGGGAATCACGGATCCGCCATCATGAGGTGCTGGCCGCCGCCACGGAGGGTGAAGCCGACGACCCGTTGTCGGGCCGCATGCACCCCGCCGGTCACCCCGATGCCGGACACTGGCGCCTGCCGCCGTCGCGGCGCTTTCTCCCCGAAGAGCACACCGTCGACAGTGAACTCCTCGGCTACGTGCGGACGGCTCTCGACGCCTTACCCGAACGGCAGCGCCAACTCGTCATCTTGCGTGACATCGTCGGAACCTCGGCCGACGAGGCGGCCGCGCTGCTCGAACTGTCCGCCGAAGCCCAGCGGGCGCTGCTCTACCGCGCCCGGGGAAATCTCCGAGCCGAATTGGAAAAGCGGTATCAACGATGACCGTTCATGACAACACCGTTCCCACCATCGATTGCGTCGACTTCGTGCGCCTGGTCGACGATCTCGTCGACTCCGACCCGCAACAGTGGGGACCGATCGTGGCCAAGCACCTCGACGAATGCCCGCCCTGCCTGATCTACCTGCAACAGATGCTCGACCTCAAGATCCTGCTCAGCCACGTATTCGACGGCGAGCAGCTCAGCGAGGACCACATTTCCGGTGTCATCACCGCGATCAACACCTTGAGGAAAGGCGAACACGGATGACGATCAACGCTGAAGCGCCGCAGCTGCAGAGCGACGCCGTGGTTGTGGATAACGTGACCGCGTTCCCATCCGGCGTCAGGGCAAGTGAGACGCCCGAGGACCCGTTCGAGCCGCTGTCGGTGGGCGCCATGGTGGATCGGGTGGCGGCCATGGCGGTGGAAAAGGCCGCGCACCCCTGGGCATTCCTGATGCGCTCCTTGGTGGGCGGCGTGATGGTGGCGTTCGGGGCCCTGCTGTCGCTGGTGGTGAGCACCGGCGTCAAAACCCCCGGTGTGGCAAGCCTTTTGATGGGCCTGGCCTTCGGGATGTCCTTCGTCCTTATCCTGGTGTCGGGCATGTCACTGATCACCGCGGACATGGCGGCCGGTTTTCTCGCCGTGCTCAAGCGCAACCTGAGCGTGCGCAGCTACATCGTGTTGGTGACCGTCGGACTCATCGGCAACATCCTGGGCGCGCTGGTCTTCGTCACGGTGTGCGCGGCGGCCGGCGGCCCCTACCTGGGCGCGTTCGCCGAGCGAGCGGCGACTGTCGGCACGCTGAAGGCCGGCCAACCCTTCTGGACGGCACTGCTGCTCGCCGTGGTGTGCACATGGTTCCTGCAGACCTCGATGTGCATGTTCTTCAAGGCCCGCAGTGACGTCGCCCGGATGGCGTTCGCGTTCTACGGACCGTTCGCGTTCGTCATCGGCGGCACCCAGCACGTGATCGCCAATGTCGGATTTCTCGGTCTTCCCCTGCTGCTCAACCTCTTTCACCCGGTGGCACCACGAGGCGCGATCGGGTGGGGTTTCGGCCAGCATGGTCTGCTCACCAATATCGGCATCACGACGCTGGGCAACCTCATCGGCGGCACCGTGTTCGTGGCGTTGCCGTTCTGGATCATCGCGCAACTGCAACGGCGCAAGATCTAGAAGGCGACGGGAGACCTCCGGCCCGACGGTTGAGGACTAAAGCCTCACGACCGGCACGCCCTCCTCGGATAGCGTCGGTGACGATGGAGGGAGAACGTAATGTCCGCACCCGTCAAAGAACTCGGTATCGTCGTCGCGGCCGACGGTTCGCCGGCGTCAACCGTCGCCGCGGGCTGGGCGGCCCGCGAGGCATCGATGAGAAACATCCCGCTGACCGTCGTGCACGCGGTGTCGACTCCCACCGCGACATACCCGCCGGTTCCGTACCCCGAGTCCCTCGTCACGAACCTGGAAGACGAAGGCAAAAAGGCGATCATGCACGCGACGAAGGTCGCCGAAGACGCGATGCCTGTCGACCGCGCGGTGCCCATCGGCAGGAAACTGGTCTATTCGCCCCCGGTGCCGACCCTGCTGAAGATGTCGGACGCGGCCGAGATGATCGTCATGGGCAGCTCCGGGCGCGGACTGTTGGCACGTGGTCTGCTCGGGTCGGTGAGCTCGGCCGTGGTGCGGCACGCGAATTGTCCGGTCGCGGTCGTCCGGGACGGCGAGCTGCCGGATCAGCGGAATGGCTACGTCCTGTTGGGCACCGATGGCTCACCGGCGTCCGAGCTCGCGACGGAAATCGCGTTCGACGAGGCCTCGCGTCGCGGCGTGGATCTGGTGGCCATTCACGCATGGAGCGACGCAGCGGTGGTCGAGGTCTTCGACGTCGACTGGCCGGCGGTCGAAGGCGAAGCCCAGCGCAGCCTGGCCGAGAGCCTGGCGGGCTGGCAGGAACGCTATCCCGACGTCTCCGTTCATCGCTTCGTCGCCCGGGATCGGGCGGCGCGACACCTCATCGACAATGCGGACGCCGCACAGCTGGTGGTCGTCGGCAGTCATGGTCGGGGTGGGCTGAGCAGGATGCTGTTGGGCTCGGTCAGCAACGCGGTCCTGCACTCGGTCCGGGTGCCGGTCATCGTCGCTCGGCCGCCCTCCAAATAGGCCCGTCACCGCCGTTCGCGTAGCACGCCAGTTATCCACGCGCACAACGCCGCAACGTCGCGTCCGGCCCCTGCGACGGTCCGGTCGGGGCGTACCACGGCGGCGTCGGCGTGCCCGCGGCGCAACCACGTCGCCAATTCATCGCCGGGTTGGGGGATCAGGACGGCGACGCCGCGCCGCCGCAGGGACGCCTCGTCGGCGGCGGGCGGGCGGACCGTGGTGATGAGCGCGAAACCCGCCCCGAGCGCATCATCGAGGCGCCGACCGTCGCGTAGCAACGGATTCGGGCAGAGCCTGCCGGTGAGCCGGCGCGAATTGCACACCAGCGCAGAGCGATGCAGTGGCGGCGTGGTGGAATCGACGATCCTGCGGCGCAGGCCTGGGATGAAGCGCAACCGCGGCAAGACCAGCCGGCGCGTCGCATCGCCGGCGCGGCCACCACCGGTCATCGCCCAGCCGACGCCCAACGCCAACCGGATCATCTGTCGGGTATGCGGCATGCGTTCCTGTTCGTAGCTGTCCAGAGCGTGCGCATCCATGGTGCCGTGATGGACCGCGGCGAGCTTCCACGTCAGGTTGGCCGCGTCCCGAACCCCAGCACCCATGCCCTGGCCGATGAACGGGGGAGTGAGGTGCGCCGCGTCGCCGAGGATGAACACGTTGCCGCGGCGCCACCGGTCGGCGATCTGAGCGCGAAAGGTGTACTCGGCGACGCGCAGCAGGGTCAGCTCACTGTCGGCCACCGTCGCCGTCCAGGGCGCGATCAACGGCCGCAACGCGTCCAATGTGCCGAATTGCCCGGCGTTTTCGTCGGCCAGCAGCTGGAATTCCCATCGGTAGCGCGCGTTTCCGATGCGCATGTAGGTCGCCGCGCGGGCAGGGTTGCATACCTGGTGCACGCCCTCCCACTGGTCCAGGTCGGCGTCGGTGGCGACGTCGACGACCAGCCAGCGTTGTTCAAAGTTCAAGTCCCGCATCGTGGCGCCGAGGTGGGCGCGCACCAGGCTGTTGGCGCCGTCGCATCCCAGCAGATAGTCGGCGGCCACCTGGTGCACGTGGCCGTCGGAGCGGTCGGTGAACGTGACGCCGATGCCGTCGGCGCCGTCGGTGATCTCGGTGGCCTCGGCGTTGCCGCGCAACCGCGCGTTGGGGTAGCGCTTGAGGTTGGCGCGCAGCAGCGCCTCCAGCTCCGGCTGGTCGAACATATTGGCCTGCGGGAAGCCGTTCGCGACGCGGGATTGGTCGCGGTTGAACTGGGCGAGGACACCGAAATCCGCGCCCAGCAACCGCAACCCCAGCGCGGGCCGGGAGATCGATGCGAACTCGTCGGCGATGCCAAGACGGGCGAGGACGCGATAGACCTCGTCGTCGAGGTGCACGGCCCGTGGCTGCGGGTACGCGGCGGGCCAGCGATCGAGCACCAGGCTATCCACGCCGTGTTGCGCCAGCAGGGTCGCGGCGGTGATGCCGGTCGGTCCGGCGCCGACTATGACGACCGAGTGGTGCCCACCGTCACCGTGGCTCACGCGAATCGGACTGTGGCGCGCTGGGTTCCGAGATCGATGCCACCGTCGTCGGTGCCGATCGACGCCTCCACGATGTCACCGTCTTGCAGGTAATTCGTGTTCTCGGCCTGGCGCGAGAAGAAGACCTTCCATTTGAGGTTGGGCGGCAACAGGTTTCCGATGATCTGCAGCGGCTTCGGCGGAGCGCTCAATGCGGTTCCGGCCGGGGTTCCGGTGAGCACCAGGTCGCCGGGCGCGAGTTCCTGAAACTGGGTGAGTGACTGCAGCGCCTGCAGCGGCCGGTACAGCATGTCGGGGTCGACGAGCGCGTTCTGGCGCTCGTCGCCGTTGACGCTCAGCCGCAGCCGCAGATCGCCGAACCGCTTGAGTTCGTCCGCGCCGAGCAGCACCAACTCCGGGCCCACCGGCGTGAACGTCGGATACGACTTGGCCTCGTAGAACTGGGTCTGAGGAAGTTGGACATCGCGCGCCGAGACGTCGTTGGTGACGACCAGCCCGGCGATGAGGTCGCCGAGGTTGGCATCGGAGATGCTGGTGCCGACCGGGATCGTGCGCCCGATCACCAGCCCGATCTCCACCTCGTAGTCGAGGAGCTTGACGTGTGCCGGTTTGACGATGTCGTCGAACGGGCCGTTGATCGACGCCGACGCCTTGCGGAAGAAGGTCAGGGGAACCGAAGACGGGTCCATACCCGCGTCTTTGACGTGCGACGCGAAGTTGGTCATCTGCGCGATCACCCGGCACGGCCTGGTCACCGGCGAGACCAACCGCAGATCGCCGAGGTCCACAAGGTCGGCACTGCTGGCGGCCGCGTCGATAGCGGCCCGGTCGGCCAGCAGCCCGGCGGTACTGGTGGCGCTGGTGTCGATCTTCGCGGCACCGTTCGCGGTTTTGAGCCACCAGGCCTCGGCGGTGTGCAGGACGGAAACGGTCATGAGGAGGCCACTTTCAGTAGTCCGGCCGCGCGGCCGATATCGAATTCGTTGCGTGCGCGCAGGGCGGTGGCAATCGAAACCAGTTCGTGGCGCGCAGATTTGAGGCCTGCCCCGAGAAAGTCCCTGCTCGCCGCGGGTCCCCACTGGGCCAGCCCGGAGGCGGTGAACGGCGCCCAGCCGGGTTCGAGGGTGTTGTCGAACAGGTCGCCGTCGGTGAAGTGCTCGAACAGGTAGCCGTCGGGATCGCGCCAGTAGTCGAAGATCTGGCTGCCCTGAATGTGTCTGCCGATTCCCCAGGACCGGAAATAGCCGCGCTCGCGCAGGTATTCACCGCCGGCGGCCAGGGCGTCGAGGTCGCTGACCTGATACGCCGAATGGACGTAGCGGTTGGCCGGGCCCAGCGCCAACGCCAGCGTGTGATGGTCGGCCGGGGTGCGGCCTCGATCGCAGCGGATGAAACTCATCGTCGGTCCTCGGTCGCGCTGGCCGGGGAAGTACAGGAAATCGCTGACGACCATGCCCAGGTTGTCCAGGTACCAGTTCAGCGCCTCGAGGTACTTCGTCGACTGCATGACCAGATGGCCCAGCCGCAACACGCGGGCCGGCGCCCGCCGCGGACGCTGGGTTGCGTTGACGCGCAGCGGGTTGGTCCCGAAGTTGAGTGAGAGTGGTTGCTGCGCACCAAGTTCCGGTAGATCGATCATGCCGGCGACGACGCTGACCGGCGTTCCGCTGGGGTCGACCAGATCGACCGCGAGGCCGCCGACGGCGTCGGGCAGCGGCCGCGGGGGAGCGCCGTGGGCGTCGGCCAACCTCAGCACGTCGGCCTCGTCGCAGGCCCGCAACGCCACCCCGGCGAAGCGTGGCCTCGGTCCGCGACGAAGGATGAGGCACGGCCCGCCGGGCAGCGTGCCGCGCAACTGCACTTCGTCCGGGGCGCGCAGGGCCGTCTGGAACCCGAAGGCCCGCGCGAAAGCCTCGGCGCGCGTCAGGTCCGGTCGCTCGAACACCAGCCAGGCGAGGTCGACGACTTTGATCACCGGGTTGCGCGACCGACCGGGGTGCTCGTCGGGTAGTGCGCCCTGCGGGCTGTGCGCGTCCCGCGGGGCGCTGTTGGTCAGGTTCATCGGCCGTCTCCCACGCTAACTGACGAAATCGTCACATACGAGTCAACGTTCAGTCAAGGTTTCTGACGGAATCCTCATAACTGAGGCATACTGCTGGAGATGAGAGCGATGCCCGATGGTCAGACGCCCAATCGCTTGGTGCGGCGCAAGCAGCGCACCCGTGCGGCGCTGGTGAGCGCCGCCCAGCGGCTCATCGCCGAGGGCAAGGTCAACGTGCCGGTCTTGGAGATCACTCAGGCCGCCGACGTCGGGATGGGTTCGTTCTACAACCACTTCGACAGCAAGGAGCAGCTGTTCGACGCGGCCGTCGCCGACGTGCTCGACGCGTACGGGGCGATGCTGGACCGGCTCACCGAATCCATCGACGACCCGGCGGAGACGTTCGCCACCAGTTTCCGGCTGACCGGCCGGCTCTTCCGGCGGCGCCCGCAGGAGAGCCGGATCCTGTTGGCCAACGGATTGGCGCTGTTGTCCTCGCCCAATGGGCTGGCGCCACGCGCGCTGCGCGACATCAAGGCGGGGGTCGAGACCGGCAGGTTCACCGTCGACGATCCCGAGCTCGCCCTCGCGATGGCCGGGGGTGCGTTGCTGGGGCTGGGCAACCTGTTGCGAGACCAGCCGGACCGCGATGACGCGGAGGCCGCCGACACGGTGACCGAAAGCGTGCTGCGGCTGTTCGGCCTCAGCGCCGCCGAGGCACGCGCGGTGTGCCGGCGTCCGTTGCCCGACAGCGTCTTTGGCGCGACTTAGGCATCGCTACGCGTGCATGCCCAGACCGGCGACCGTCGCGACGGCGTCGACCGCGAATGCGACGCTCCTTCCAACCGCGCCATCATCACCGGTCGCGCCGGGACTGGTCCACCGCACGTGTGCGGTGCCGGTGACGTGCAAAGTGGCGCCGGTAGCAAAGTCCAGGAACAGCAACGCGGCTTTGTCATCGACGGCTAGGTTGCCATAGCTGTTGAACATGTTGTTGCCCGGGAAATCCGGCCACCGCAGCCGGTCCGGCGAGTCGACTCGGACAAATCCGGGTGGGCCGCCGCGGTGTGACGCATCGCTACCGCGGGTGGGGTGGCTTGTGCCCAGGAAGAACGTGTCGGACGTTGCGATCATCGCTTGATCGGAGGGGCCGAGAACCGCTGCGCGTCCCGGGCGTTTCAAAGCGGGTGCAGCAAGACCGACGACATCGATCGCGCGGCGGTGAATGTATTTGGGACAGTTGCCGTACGACTGGTCGACGTGGACGGTCATGCCCGTATTGTCGGCGCCGGCAAGCTGGCCGTTTATCCGTAGCCTGCGGCGGGTGGCGAAGTCGATGGCGATCAGTCCGACCTGTTGACCGATCTGGATGTCTCGCAGGGGATCCCCCTCACGGGGAGAGGTCCCTACGCGCAAGACTCCGTCTTGACCGTGGAGAAAGCCCGGCGGCCCGGCCAACGGCGAGACCCAGAGGACGCCGTTGTGGTCGCGTCCGGTCAGCGCGGCGAACCGCTGTGACGCGACGAAGCGTGCGGCGCCTTCGGACAGACCCGACGAGTCGAGCATGCCCTCGAGCCGGCGGGCCTCGGCTTCGACCCCGGCTCGGCGCTGCATCGCGAGTTCTCCCTCGTGAAACCCGGTGGCGGTCATATGCTTCGTAACAACGTCACCGCCACGATCCTTCCTGGCGGTACCGACGAGCCCAGTGGCGATTACGCCAGGCGTCAGGCCTTGCGGCCTTGCTGCGCCGCCTGCGTACGAGGCGCGGAGCGGGTGGCGGGGCGAAACGCCGCCAGTAGCGCTCCGACCGCGAAGATCACCGCGGTCAGCCACGGTAAGTGCCCATCGGGAGCGAAGCCCTCGGCCGCGATCATGGACAGCGCGTATGCCGCCATCGCGCCACCGGCCAGCATCACCGGCTCGACCCAGCGCTCGGTGAGCGGGACGCCGAGCAGCGGCAGGGGAGCGGCGAAAAGCCTTCGTGCCCAGAACAGCAGCATCATCTCGACCGCGGTCACGATGCTGAGGATGACCACCCATTCCAGCCGGGCCAGCCACCAGTCCGCGCTGCCTTCGGGCGGCTGCGGCAACAGCCCGGCCGGGTAACCGACGATCGCCACGATCACGACGGGAATCATGTGCCACAGGTAGAGGGCCATGATGTTGTTGTTGGCGACCGACAACGCGCGCTCGACGCGGATGGCGCGTAGCGCGCGGTTCAGCGCGGGCGCGACCGCCATCGCGATTCCGGTTTGGGCGCACCCGAACGCCAACAGGGCCACGGTCGGTGGTGTCGTGTTGTCGATGGTCTGTCCGGGAACGCCGATCATGCTGACCGGATAAATCTTCAGCCAGACGAGCAGCGCCAGCGCCACCGCGGACACGCAGGCCAGCAGCGAGGGTTTGCGGCCGGCTAATGACCCACCGTGCCAAGCGATCCCGAGCTGATACAGGGTGCCCCAACCAAGCAGATAATTCACCCAGTTGAGGTAGGGCAGGTGCCCGGCGAGCCGGGCGACATCCACCGCCGCGACGGCCAGCGCGAGAACCGTCGGCACCAGCAGTCCCCAACGGCGTTGTGCGGCAATGGCAATCGGCGTCAGCGATACCACCACCAGATACACGGCCAGGAACCACAGGTGCATCGCCACCGCCCAGCCGGCGTACTCGAGCACCGAGCCGGCCACCCCGAGGGCGCCCAGGATCACCACCACCAGCGACACCAGCACGACGTACACCGCCGTCGGCCCGAGGACTCGCGCCATCCGATGCTGCACCCAGGTTCGGCGCGAAACGCCGTCGGTGTCGTGCCGATGGGTCCAGGACACCGCGGCGGCGTAGCCCGCGACCAGGAAGAATGCCGGCACCGCCTGGAAGGGCCACGTCAGCCACTGGGTCCAGGGCAGGTCGACGAGCGGGTTCTGTCGGCCGAATTGTCCGTCGTGGTAGGTCACCGAGCCGGCCAGCCAGTGCCCCAGCACGATCAGCACCACGCCCGACACCCGGTAGTAGTCGACCGCCAGATTGCGGGCCGGACGCGGGGTGTTTGCGCGGTCCATCAGATCGGGGGAAGCTCGACGCGATACACAGCGCCACGGTACCGTCCAGCACCCAGCGGGGTCTCGCGCAACCGCAGAACAGGAGACATCCCATGAAATCGGCCCAACTCGCCGAATTACAGGTCGGTCGCCTCGGATTGGGCGCTATGGGGATGTCGGTGGCCTATGCCGGCGCGGGCAGCGACGACGCCGAATCGATCCGCACCGTGCACCGCGCCATCGACCTGGGCGTCACGCTGATCGACACCGCCGAGGTCTACGGGCCGTATGTCAACGAGGAACTGCTGGCCCGTGCCCTGCAGGGGCGACGCGATCGAGTAGTCCTGGCAACCAAATTCGGCCTCATTTCGCATACCGGCCGCGACGGCCTCGACAGCAGCCCCGCCAGCATCCGCGTCGGCGTGGACGGTTCGCTGCGTCGCTTGGCGACTGACCGTATCGATCTGTATTACCAGCACCGCCTCGACCGCCAGACCCCGATCGAGGAGACTATCGGTGCGCTGGCCGAGCTGGTCGCCGCCGGGAAGATCCGGCACATCGGCCTGTCCGAAGTCGGCGTGAACACCATTCGTCGCGCCCACGCGGTACACCCCATCACGGCTGTCCAGTCGGAATATTCGCTGTGGACCCGCGACCAGGAAGACGAGATATTGCCGGCGCTGCGCGAGTTGGGGATCGGGTTCGTCGCCTATTCGCCGTTGGGCCGTGGCTTCCTCACCGGCGCCATCCGCTCCACCCGGGAGCTGCCCGACACCGACTACCGCAAGACCAATCCGCGGTTCTTCGACGACAACTTTCAGCACAACCTGCGCTGCGCGGACGAGGTGCGTGACATCAGCGCGGACGTCGGCGCGACGCCGGCTCAGGTCGCCCTGGCCTGGCTGCTCGCGAAAGGCCCTGACATCGTGCCCATTCCGGGAACCAAGCGGGTCACGCGCCTGGAAGAAAACGTCGGTGCCGACGCCGTGGAACTGACCGCCGACCAACTGGCCAGACTGGATGGGCTCACCCCACCCACCGGAGGGCATCACGCCGATGCGCAAATGGCCTGGATCGACCGCTAGTCGCGTTAGTCGACGCTCGCCAATGCCGCTGTGCCGTACTTCTTTTCGATCAGCGACCACGGGTCGGCGTAGGGGCCGCGTCCCTCGAGCCGGCGCTGAACGATCAGAACCAGACGCAACGCCGGCCGCAGCACCGGGGCGAGCACCCGCAGCAGCAGGCGTAGACGGCCCTGCGATTCGGCCATCCACGCCAGCGTCTGGCTCCAGTCGTGCTCCTGAAAGTCCAGCAGGGCCTGCGCTTCGGTGGTGTCGTACCAGCCGGTGAAACTCCAGCCGCGGTCGTCGGCGGGGTCGCCGGGCAGGCTCGCCGACGGGCCCAGCGGGCCCAGGCCGAAGGCCTGCATCATGCTGTCCTCGAGCCCGCGCTGCGTCAGCACGTAGGACTCGTTGCCGCCGATGAGCACGACCTTGCCGGAAATGGTGGCCTCGCGATCGACCCCGTTGGCGAACGCCAGCGCCACGTCGCGCGCGTCCACCGCATGCATGCGGTTGTCACCCGGCATCGATCGCATCAGCAGCAGCGAGTCGCTGTTGACGGTCGTGTGGGTGTCCGGCGAGATGACGCCGCCCAGCCGAAAGAGCGCGTACGGCAGTCCGCTGCCGCGGATGGCCGCCTCGGCGAGCACCTTGTCCTGGCCGTACTGATCGATGGGGTTCACCGGGGTGTCCGGGGTGATGCGCTCGGGCTGACGGTAGGGGTTGCGCGATCCGTAGACCGCGGCGCTGGAGGCCATCAGGAACAGCGGCGGACGGGGGAGCGCCGAGCAGGCCGCCAAAAGGTTTTCGGTCCCACCGACATTGACGCGCCGGGCCAGCGCGGGCTTGCGGTACGACAGCGGGGAGACGACGGCGGCCAGGTGTACGACGGCCCCGGGGTTGTGAGCCGCGACGAGCTCGTTCACCGCCTCGGCATCCAGGAGATCGGTGTATGCGGGAATCAGCGTCCCCGGCCGCCCGCCGGCGGCGAGTTCTTTTTCGGCGGCGACCGTGTTGTCGTTGCGCAGGTCCATCGCGACGACGGTCCGTCCCCGCTCCAGCAGGATCTGCGTGCAGCGCTTACCGACCTGCCCGAACGCGCCGGTGACCAAGACGGTGTCGACTGTCATGGGTGCGTCACCGATCCATCAGGCGGCCGGCGATCCGGCCGATCGCCGTGCGAACCCGGGGGGAGACGTAGATCGAGAAGAACGGCGTCACGATGTCCTCGCGGAGTCGAGTTAGCTTGGAGCTCTTGATAAGCCACTGGCCGGCGATGTTCTCGTAGGTCTCGTGGTAGTGGCCGTAGCCGACCAAGGTTACCCCGGGGCCGAATCGGACCACGTCTTGCAGTGCCCATATGCCGCGCGCCGTCGTCGTCGAGGTGAGCTCGATTTCGGGGGTGTGCACCTGGTGGGCGGTGGGCTGCGTGGGGCGGCCGAGGGCCCGGCGGGTGAACGCTACGAAATCGTCGGCGCCGGCGATCACCTTGCCCCCGGCTTCGGACGTGTCGCTGACGAAGTCGTCGGCGAAAATCGTCCGCCATGCCGCCCAATCCTTGCTGTCCAGGTGGCGACAGTAGCGGGCTTTGAGCTGCTTGATGGATTCGATCGCCGGCAGCGTCTCGGCCACCAGGCCCTGCGCGCGCTCTGTCATTGCGGCTCGATTCTTTCGGTACCCGTCCCGGCGTGACGTTTCACTGGCGAAGTGTAAACCCGTCACCCCTTGAAGTAGACGATCTGATGTGTGGTGGCCAGCAGCCCGCCGTCGCCGGTCCACACTTTCGCGCTCTGGTCGAAATAGCCGCGGGAAAAGCGGTTCGCGTGCGCGGAGGCCAGCACGAAGTCGTTGTGAAGCGCGTCGAGTTGGGCCTGATCGGCGTGGAAATACGTGGTCAGCGAGATGGTCCCGGACGGGACGAAGCTTCCCCGGCGCAGGAACACCCGCGGGTAGAAGATGTCGCACAGTGCGGCGAGTGCCGGGTAGTCGACGGGGCGTCCCGTGCCGTCGCGGACCCACAAGGTGGAGGTCGATGACGGGCTCGGATCCCCGCCCTTGCCGGGCATGGCGCCCTCGACGTAGCGGGTGTCATAGAGGCTGGTCCATCGAACGAGGCCCGGATCGACCGCGGGCACCTGCTCGGGCGGCGGCGCGGTGGGCGGGTGGCTCTCCGTGTCGGCCCAGCTCTCGCGCCGGAGCGCGAAGATCGCGGTCGCCGTCGTCTTGACCACGCCGTCCTGGCTGAGTTCGACGATCCAGTGCTGATTGGTCCGATTGGTGCGCGCGGCGCGCAGCGTGATGTCGAAGTCACCGTCGGCGATGGGAGCGGCGTAGTTGACGGTCAGGGCCAGCGGTTCCCCGAGGCGATCGGGGTGCGCCTCGACGGCGCGCAGCATGACGGCGGCGGTGATCCCTCCGAAAGGTCCGACCATGTTGGCCCACTCCGGGTGCGTGCGTCCGCGCCTGACGTCCGCGCCGATCGGCTCGAGCCGGAGGGCTTCGTCGAAGGGATGTGTATCGGTCATAGTGATCGACCGCAGATTACTTGCGGGCGGCGGCGCTGCGGGACACGGGGCATGTTCAACTCCAGCCTGGACGGAAACAAAACACCCGACGCGCGATCGACTTCCACGAGGGCGACAAGATCGATGAGAATGCGTCGACGGCGCTCATTCGCGCCGCGGTGGCATTGAACCGCTCCTAACGACGCCAACCTGTACACCCGCATGGCCGTGCTGTACAGTCGCCCAGCACAAGGTCGATGCTCGAACGAGAGGCCATCGGTGTGACTTCCGAGTCGGTCGAGGAATTTCGGAACCGGGCCAGGGCCTGGCTGGCCGCGACCATGCCACGACTCGATCCGGCCAAGGCGGCGCAGCTGGAGCGCGATGAGCTGCCGTCCTGGCACCGGGCTCGCGAACTGCAAAAGTTGCTGTGGGACGGCGGATTCGCCGGGATTTGTTTCCCGCGCGAGTATGGCGGGCTCGGACTGAGCTACGAATACAAAAAGGCGTTCGACATCGAGTCCCAGGGGTATGAGACTCCGCTCCTGCTCAACGTGCCGTCGTTCGCCATTTGCTGCGCAACGATTCTCGACATGGGCAGCGAGGAGCAGAAGCGCACGCACATCGCCGCGGCGTTGCGCGGCGACGAGGTGCTGGTGCAGCTGCTGTCCGAGCCCAACGGCGGATCGGATCTGGCGGGCGTCATCACCCGCGCCGAGCGCCGGGACGGGCGATGGATCATCAACGGCGCCAAGACCTGGAGCACGTGGGCCTTCGCCGCCGACTACGGCCTGTGCCTGGCCAGGACCAACTGGGACGTGCCCAAACACGATGGGCTGACGATGTTCCTGGTGCCGCTGCACCATCCCGGCGTCACCATCAACCGCATCCAGCAGGTCAACGGGTCCATCGAGTTCTGCGAGGAGTTCTTTGACGACGTCGACGTGGGCGACGACGCGGTGGTGGGTGAACCGGGCAAGGGTTGGGACGTCGCGTCGCGACAGCTCTACCACGAGCGGCGCACGATGGGGGACGGCTCGGAGTACACCAGCGGACCGGGAATCGCTGAGGCCCACGATGTTTCGGTCGACCTGATAGCGCTGATCGAAAGGACGAACCAGGCCGGGAACCAACGACTCGAGGAGATGGTCGGCCGGGCGCTGGTGCACCGGGCCGTGCATGGCCAACTCAGCGAGCATGTCTTCCACGCGGTGGCCGGCGGAACCCTGCCGCCCGCGGCCGGGTCGATCATTCGGCTGTACATGGCCGAGGTGCACGACGTCGAGACCGATACCGCGCTGGCCGTGGCAGGCCCGGCGGCCGTGGTCGACGACGAGGGCGGGCTGGTCGATGTCGGGACGCGCTATCTGGGCCGCCAGACCGCCAGCATCGGCGGCGGTACCACCGAGATGGCGCGCAATGTGATCGGCGAGCGGGTGCTGAACTTCCCGCGCGAGCGTGCCGACGACCGCGGTGTGCCTTTCAACCAGGTGCGGCGCGGCAAAAGCTAAGGAGGCGAACGGAATTGAGTGGTCAACTTCGTGACATCCGAGAGTTGATGGGTGACTCCGACGCCTACCGCGACGAGCTTTATCGGCGATGGACAGGCCTGCTGAGCTACCGCTACATCGGTCGCAAACATTCGTCGATGAACCTGGGGGAGACCGACGACACCGTCACCATCCGTCGCGACATGCGCAACGAAGCGGGCGGAATCATGGTGGCGCCGTTGGCCATTTCCTCCCCGGAGGGCTGTCAGACCGACATGGTCGCGGTGCCCAACCCGGTCATCGCGTCGGTACAGATCGTCGATCCCGGCTACGACGTCGCCAGGATCGAGATCGTTGGTTCGGGCATCGTGCACCAGGGCCGCACCATGGGCTACGGGCGCTGCACCATCGTCGACGCGGACAACCCGAGCCGGGTGATCGCCTTCAACGAGGGGCAGGGCGCGATCATCGGCATCCCGCCGGAAGGCCTGGACCGCATGGACGTTTCGGGCACGGAGCTGGTGATCGAGGACTCGCCCGAGCTGCCGCCGCTGTGGCAGGCCTTCGGTGCCAGCCGGCGGGGCGACGGGCACTGGATACTGCCCGAGCTGAGCACCGAGCTCGCGTCGCCGGATGCCGCGCTGCACATCGGACCCCAGCACGTCGTCCTCGAAACCGCGGCGATCGACCTCGCCGCCGAGGTCGCCGGGACCAAGAAGCTGCAGGTGGTCAGCTGGCATGTGATGTTCATGTCGCGTGGCAAGGTGGGGCCCTTCCGGGTCGAGGGCACCGCGCATCCGGGCGGACCCGGGCGCGTCGGCGTGCGCATGCTGTTGCACGACGAGGGCAACGCCGACAAAGCGGTCACCTCGGCCGCCGCGGTCTTCGACATCGTCGGCTGAGCCGGCGGCACCCAGCGGTCATTTGCTCAGCGACCTAGTGACGTACGGCACTAGCCAGTCGTCACCGTCCCGGTCCACGCTCAAGAAGTGCGGGAAAGGAGTTTTCGATGATCGAGGTGCTGCCGGACATGCCGGACGGCGTTACCGGAATCCGCGTGTCGGGCCGGCTTCGAGGTGATGAACTACGCGAGATCAGCCCCATCCTCGATGCGACGCTGAAGACCGGTGAGATCAGGATCGTGGAGGTCATCGCGCCCGATTACGAGGGCTTCGGGCCTGGTGGTCTCGTCGAGGATCTCAGGCTGGGCTTGCGCACCGTCCTGCCGCATCATTCGGCTTTCAAGCGAATCGCGGTCGTGTCGGATAAGGAATGGGTCGCCCATACCTTGCACGCGCTCGCGTGGATGGTCCCGGGCGAGCTCGCGGTCTTCGGGCTCGGCGAGCTGGAGCGTGCCAAGTCCTGGGCCGCCGGCTGAGGCCTGGAAATTCGATGTCGCGCTTCTCGCGGTTTGCCGGCATCACCCGCTTAAAACCCCTTTTTAGCAGCGCAATTCGGCGAACTTGTGATGGATGCCCGCGTAAAAGCTCGGTGAGCAACCCCAGGCTGCACTCGGTTTGGACGCCGGTGATTGTTGCCTGGCCGTAGAGTTGACCGACGACAACCTTCCGCTGCGGAAGGGTGACGCGAAGGAGCGGGGTGGCCATGCAGGTCAGTATGTTCGGGCAACTCAGCGGGTCGGGCAGCGAATCGCCGATCGACGCAACGATCGCCAACCTCGCGATGCTTCGCGACGAAGGCTTCAAACGCGTGTGGATGAGCCAATTACCTTACGAGCCAGACCTTCTCACGATCCTGGCCATCGCGTTGCACGAGGTCGACACGATCGAGGTGGCCAGTGGTGTGGTGCCCATCCAGAACCAGCATCCGATGCAGATGGCTCAGCGCGCCCTCACGGTGAGCCTGGCCTCGGGCGGTCGGTTCACGCTCGGGCTGGGCATGACCCATCAGGCGGTCACCGAAGGGATGTGGGGCATCCCGTGGGACAAGCCGGTGCGCAGGCTAAACGAATACCTCGACGGGCTGCTGCCGCTGCTGGCCGGTGAACGCGCCGACGCGACGGGGGAGACGGTGACCACTCGCGGCGCGCTGCTGATCGCGGGGGCACCGCGGCCCGACGTCTACATCGCCGCGCTGGGTCCCCAGATGCTCAAGCTCGCGGGGCGGCGCACGTCGGGGACCTGCACCTGGATGACCGGCCCCGCGACCCTGGCCGGGCACGTCGCGCCGACGTTGCGCCAGGCCGCCGCCGATGCCGGACGCGAGGGTCAGGTGCGCGTCGCCGCGTCGTTGCCCGTCAGCGTCACCGACGATGTCGACGCCGCCCGCAAGCAGGCGGCCGAGCAGTTCGCCATCTACGGTCAGCTGCCGTCGTACCGCGCGATGCTCGACCGCGAGGGCTACGCGGGGCCGGAGGACGCCGCCATCATCGGCGACGAGGACACGGTCCGCGGCCGGCTCGACGAGCTGCGTGCCGCGGGTGTCGACGAATACGTGGCCGCGGCCTTCGATCCGTCGCCGGAGGGCCGGGCGCGCACCCGGGCGCTGCTGCGCGCGTACGACTCCTGACCCGAAGAGATCGTCAGCCCCAGACGTTCGGGCTATGGCCATACATTGCCCGCGGTACGTATGGTGCATAGACGAACTCAGACGACAGGAGAACGCAGTGGCGGAACGGTTGGCGGGCAAGGTTGCCCTCGTCAGTGGGGGTGCCCGGGGGATGGGCGCATCGCACGTGCGGTCGCTGGTCGCCGAGGGCGCCAAGGTGGTGTTCGGCGACATCCTCGACGACGAGGGCAAGGCGGTGGCGGCGGAGGTCGGTGACGCGGTTCGCTACCAACACCTCGACGTCACCAAGCCCGAGGACTGGGACGCGGCGGTGGCCACCGCCCTGGGCGAGTTCGGCCGCATCGACGTGCTGGTCAACAACGCCGGCATCATCAACATCGGCACGCTGGAGGATTACGCGCTCTCGGAATGGCAGCGCATCCTCGACATCAATTTGACGGGCGTTTTTCTCGGCATCCGCGCCGTGGTCAAACCCATGAAGGAAGCGGGCCGAGGATCGATCATCAACATCTCCTCGATCGAGGGCATGGCGGGCACCATAGCCTGCCACGGCTACACCGCAACGAAATTCGCCGTTCGAGGTCTGACCAAATCGGCCGCGCTCGAACTGGGCCCGAGCGGAATCCGAGTCAACTCAATCCATCCCGGACTCATCAAGACCCCGATGACCGATTGGGTTCCCGACGACCTCTTCCAGACGGCGCTGGGCCGCACGGCCCAACCCGTGGAAGTCTCCAACCTCGTGGTCTATCTGGCCAGCGACGAGTCCAGCTACTCCACCGGCTCGGAGTTCGTCGTCGACGGCGGCACCACCGCCGGCCTGGGACACAAGGACTTCTCCAACGTGCAGACCGGCGAGCAGCCGGACTGGGTTACGTAGCGGCGGTTACCGATTCGCGTTCCTTGGCCGGTTGGGGCCAAGGCGACGGAACGGGCCGCTGACGGACCCGTTGCGGCCACCAGAACCACTTGCCCAGCAGCGCAGCGATGGACGGTGTCATCAGCGACCGGACAATCAGGGTGTCGAACAGCAGACCCAGTCCGATCGTGGTGCCGACCTGCCCGATCACCGTCAGCTGGCTGACCGCCATCGTCATCATCGTGAAGGCGAACACCAGCCCCGCCGAGGTCACCACCGAACCGGTGCCGCCCATCGAGCGGATGATGCCGGTGTTCAGGCCGGCGTGGATCTCTTCCTTGAACCGGGCCACCAGCAGCAGGTTGTAGTCGGCGCCGACGGCCAGCAGGATGATGACCGACATCGCGAGCACCATCCAGTGCAACTCGATGCCGATCAGGTGCTGCCAGATCAGTACCGAAAGCCCGAAGGACGCGCCCAGCGAGAGCAAGACGGTTCCCACGATGACCGCCGATGCCACGACTCCTCGCGTGATGATCAGCATGATGATGAAAATCAAGCAGAGCGAGGCGATTCCGGCGATCAACAGGTCGTAGGTGTTTCCGTCGCTGAGGTCTTTGTAGATCGACGCGGTACCCGCGAGATAGATCTTGGAGCCCTCCAGCGGGGTGCCCTTCAGCGCTTCGTAGGCCGCCTTCTTGATCAACGGGATGTGCGAAATGCCTTCCTGCGACATCGGATCGCCGTCATGGCTGATGATGAAGCGCACGGCATGCCCGTCGGGGGAGATGAAGTTCTTCATGCCCTTTTTGAACTCTTTGTTGTTGAACGTCTCCGGCGGCAGGTAGAACGAGTCGTCGTTCTTGGAGGCGTCGAACGCCTTGCCCATCGCGTTGGAGTTCTTCTGCGCCTCGTTCTGCTGATCCTGCAGACCCTTCTGGGTCGAATACATGGTCAGCATCGTCGTTTTCATGGCCTTCATGTTTTCGAGCATCGAGGGCATCAGCGCCACCATCTGCGGCATCAGGGTGTCGAGGTGATCCATGATGGGCAGCAGGCTCTGGATGTCGTCGGTCATCGTGTCGATGCCGTCGAGCGCGTCGAACACTGAGCGAAGAGACCAGCACACCGGGATGTCGTAGCAGTGCTTCTCCCAGTAGAAGTAGCTGCGCATCGGGCGGAAGAAGTCCTCGAAATCCGCCATGCGGTCTCGCAATTCGTTGATGTCGATGGTCATGTCGTGCATCTTTCTGACCATGATGTGCATGTCGTTGGCCATCTGTGCGGTGATGCTCGACATCTTTTCCATGCTGTCGATGGTCGTCTGCATCATGTCGGCCTGATGCAGCATGTCGGCCATCTGATCTTCCTGGTACTTCTGGTTCATCTGCTGGGTGACGCCCTGCATGCTGATCTGGAACGGGATCGAGGTGTGCTCGATCGGCGTGCCCTGCGGGCGGGTGATGGCTTGCACGCGACCGATTCCCGGCACCCGAAAGACCGTCTTGGCGATCTTGTCGATCACCAAAAAGTCCGCCGAGTTCCGCAGATCGTGATCGCTCTCGATCATCAACACTTCGGGATTCATCCGCGCCTGGGAGAAGTGCCGGTCCGCGGCGGCGTAGCCCTCGTTCGCCGGCAGGTCCGCGGGTAGGTAGTTGCGGTCGTTGTAGTTGGTCCGGTAGCCCGGCAGGGTCAGCAAGCCCACCAGCGCGATCCCGATCGTCAACACCAGGATCGGCCCGGGCCAGCGGACGACGAGCGCGCCGATCTTGCGCCACCCGCGAATGCGTTGCGTCCGTTTGGGTTCGAGTGTCTTACCAAAGCGCGTCGCCACCGAGATCACCGCGGGACCCAGCGTCAGCGCCGCGCCGACCACCACCACCATGCCGATGGCCAGCGGAATACCCAGCGTCTGGAAGTACGGCAGGTTGGTGAAGTGCAGGCAGAATGTCGCCCCGGCGATGGTCATACCCGATCCGAGCACCACGTGGGCGGTGCCCTTGTACATTGTGTAGTACGCCTCTTCGCGGGTCTCGCCGACGGCCCGGGCTTCCTGATATCGGCCTATCAAGAAGATCGCGTAGTCGGTGGCGGCCGCGATCGCCAGGGTGACCAACAGGTTCGTGGCGAACGTGGAGAGCCCAATGATGTTGAAGTAGCCCAGGAAAGCGACCATGCCCCGCGCAGCGGACAGCTCGAGTACCACCATCACCAGCGTCAGTAGCACCGTGATGATCGAGCGATAGACCAACAGCAGCATGCCGATGATGACGGTGAACGTGGCCGCCGTGATCAGCTGCAGGCTGCGGTCACCGGCGGTGTGCTGGTCCGCTGACAGCGCTGCGGGCCCGGTGACGTAGGCCTTGACCCCCTTGGGGGGCTGCACGCTCTTGACGATCTGCTGGACGGATTCCACCGACTCGTTGGCCAGGGCCTCGCCCTGGTTACCGGCGAGGTAGACCTGGACGTAGGCGGCTTTGCCGTCATTGCTCTGAGCGCCCGCCCCGGTCAGCGGATCGCTCCACATATCCTGAACGTGTTCAACGTGTTTGGTGTCGGCGTCGAGCTTCTTGACGATCTGGTCGTAGTAGGCGTGCGCGTCGGCGCCGAGGGGATTCTGGCCCTCGAGGACGATCATCACCGAGCTGTTGGACTTGTATTCGTTGAATATCGCGCCCATGCGTTTGGTCGCGACCACCGATTGCGCATCGTCGGGTGCCATTGACACCGAACGCATCTTGCCGACCTCGTCCAGTTGCGGGACGACGACGTTGAGCACCGCGATGAGCGCGATCCAGCCCACGATGATCGGCACGGCCAGCGTGCGGATGATCCGGGGGATCTTGTCATGCACGGGTTCTTTGACGACGGGGAGTGCGTCGGTCCGGGTGTCGTCGACTGTTGTGCTCATGCGGATTTCACCAAGCAGAAGGTCAGGGCGTGCACGCCGTGGGTGATGTTCTCGGCCTTGACTTCGTCATCGATCGTGATGCGGCAGCCGAGGGAATTGCCATCGCTTTGTGCTGACAGGTTCGGGAACACCGAGGGGGCGGTGGTGCTCAGGACCAGCGTCCACGGCAGCGGCGCGCCGTCGATCCGTCGCGGATCGGCGGACAGGTCCAGGTAGTTCACGTTGGCCTGGCTGGCCGAGCCGAAGACCTCGTATTTGACGACTTTGGGCTTGAACGGCTTCGAGTCATCGAGCCGCGGGCTGCTCATGATGCCGGTGTCGTGGGCACCGAAAAACGATTTCACCCTGACGACCGCAAAGCCGCCGACCACCACGACCGCCACGATCAACAGTGGCAACCAGGCGTTGCGCACAAGTCTCGATATCTGCACCTAGGTGGTCCCTTCCCCGTCACGCGGTCGTGACGTGGATCAGCGTTTGCGCGACCGGAAATCGTGGGCGGGTGAGTGCCCACAAGTCGCGTTGCTCAACAACGAAGTACGTCGATTGCTACGGTTCGCGCGCGCTGGAGCGTCAAGCGCGGTGAATGCTGCCCACCCACACCGGCTGACGTTCCCGGCGCCGACACCCGGCTCGCCGTCTTGCTGAAGCCTCCCCGGGTACCGCCACCAGCGCATAGTACATGATGTGCATATCTTGCAGTGCATGCAACATTTGCTACTGGTGTTTCAGGTCACTTTGTGAAGATGCTGTTCACCAGCGCCGCAGCACGCTCAACATAGGGCATCGGCGTGTCGGCGGTTTCATTTGCCTCGCCGCTGGCCCACCTCTCGATGCCGGAACGCACCGCCGTCAGTGCCAGGGCGGAGATCAGTGCCGCCATCTCGTCGTCCGGCTTCATCGCCTGCCGGCGCACGATGATGTCGGTGAGCTGATTTTGAAACCGCTCCAGGTCGGCGAGAAACGCCGCCAACACGGCGGGAGAGGTCTTGGCGAGTTCGAGCATGTGGGCCGCATGCTCGCGTCGCGGCGGCACGTCGCGGAGGTGGTGTGCGGCCAGGGTGATCAGCTCCGCCAGCACCACCGAGTAGGGGGCGGGACCTGCGGCGACGAATTCCGCCACCAGCTCGGGGGGTATGTCCGAGGGGCCGTAGGCAAGCGCCGATTCCTTGTTGGGGAAGTAGTTGAAGAACGTGCGCGTGGCAATTCCGGCTTCGGCGCAGATTTCGTCGACCGTGACCTTGTCGAATCCGCGTTGCAGCGTGAGGCGCACCGCGGCGTCCCGGATGTCGGCGCTCGTCTGGCGCCGACGGCGCTCTCGCAGCCCTATGGGATTGCCCATACCCCATATAGTTGCACGTTGTGCACACTTTGCAGTCAAAAGGTGCCGCGTTCGGGGTCGATTTCGGGGTCGATGGCGTCGTGGGGCACGTCCGGCGGCAACGATTGCCGATCGGGATCGGTGGCCGAAGCGACGGAGGGGTCGGCCCGCTATGGATCTATAACTCGTTGTGGTGCAACGTAATCCGGCTCAGCACTCCGGATGATGGCGGTCATCCGCTGGGCGCGAGTGCGCCCCGCAGGTAATCGCATTGGCTTTCGAAGAACCGCGTCGATACCGGCGCCTTTTCGGCGATCTGATCGAACGCATGAAAAGCACCCGGCACGATTTCCTCCTGGACCGGCACGCCCGCCTCGCGCAGGCGACGCGCGTATTCCAGGCTCTCTTGATAGAAGAGATCCAGCGTTCCGACTCCGATCCAGGCGGGCGGCAAACCCGAAAGATCCTTCCGGCGAGCCGGTGCCGCCTCCTCGGGATCGGCCCCGTTGAGGTACCACTGCCACGCCAGTTGATTGTCGGATTCGGTCCACATGAGGCGCCTTGGGCCGTCGCGCGTGGCGCCGGTGCGATCGTCGAGCATCGGATACACCAACATTTGGAAGGCGATCCGGACGTCGTTGCGGTCGAGCGCTCGCTGGGCGACCGCGGCCGCGAAATGTCCACCGGCGCTGGCGCCGCCGATGGCCAACCGATCAGGGTCGACCCACGACTGGCGGGCCATCCACAGCAGGGCGGCATAACAGTCTTCGACCGGTATCGGATACGGGTGTTCGGGAGCCAATCGGTGTTCTACCGCTGCAATCGCGAACCCGGTGCGCTGAGACAGCTTGCGCAGGTACTTATCGTCCTGGGCCGCGTGGCCCATGATGGTGGCGCCGCCGTGGATCCACAGCAGCGCGGGTGCGCGGTCGGGAAGGCCGGCCGGGCGATGCAGGCGGACGGTGACGTGCTGGTTGACGGCGGCGACGGGCACGCTGCGGAGGCGTCCCGCATTGCCCATCAGGTTCATGACGGCGCGCTGCAACTTCATACCGCGGTGCAGGGAGTAGCCGCGCGGCACGAATCGCGCCATCTTGCGAAGGCCGGGGTCTACAACCCGTGGGGACGTGAAGTCGTTGTCGGGGAGCCTGTTTGCCATCGAAGCCCCTAAACCCTAGCGCCGGCAGACATCGCTGACCATACAGGAACGGGCTTGGTGTCCAGGGCGGTTACGGCGACTCGCTCGGGTCCGCGACCAGTGCGCGCACCGCGCGATCGAACATGGTCTGTTTGATCGCGCCTAGTGTGCCCGGGTCTTTGCCCTGTAGGGGCCGGACCAGGTCGAGGGCCGTGTCGGTGACCGCATCCTCGGAGCAGGCGGCGTCGACGATGCCGAGGTGTTCTGCGTCGGGGCCGCTGAAGCGTCGGCCGGTGGTCATCGAGGCGACGGCGGCTCGGGGCGTGAGTTTGGCTTGGATGAGCGCGGCCATGCCGGGGTTGAACGGGATGCGGATGTCGACCTCGGGAAAACAGAAGTACCCGCGATCTGCGCGCATCACGCGAAAGTCGTGGGCGACGGCCAGCATCGCGCCGGCGCCGAACGCGTGACCCACCACCGCGGCCGCGGTGGGCACGGGCAGCGTCAGCATGCGTGCCAGCAGCTGGTGCACCCGGCCGATGTACCACTGACCTTGGTCGGTGTGAGCGCCCAGCCATTCCAGGTCCAGGCCGTTGGAGTAGAACTTTCCGCCCGCGGTTGTGACCAGCCCCTGGGCGCCGTCGGAGACGGCTTGGTCGAGCGCACCATCGATGTCGTCCAGAAACGCAGGGGAGAAACGGTTCTCGTCCTCGCCCAGGCGCACGATGGCGATTTTGTCGGCGTAGTCCAATGTCACTGTCATCTGTGCCTCCTGAGTTGCGCTGGTAGTTAGGAAGGTTCGTCACCCACGCCGCTGTCGCGCTGTGGGCCCTACCGTGAGCACCGCGCGCACGGCCGCGCGCAGCTGCGCCCGCGCGATGGCACTCCCAAGCCTGTCGCGGCGCAGCAGCAGCGCGGTGGGCAGGTCGACGACACAGCTCGTGATCGCGTCCACCGCCGCGGCGTCCTTGCGGTCCCAGACCGCGAGGGCGAGCCGCACCATCAACGCGACGAGTAGCTTGTCGAGGCGCCGCAGCTCATCGGCGACATCGCCGGGAACGTCGCCGGCGAGCACCTCCTCGCGCCGCACGCGCAGCACGAGCGTCGATGAGCCGGGATGCCGCTCGGTGAACACCACCGCCGCGTCGGCGGCGGCCACCACGGCCTCGACGGGGTCGCCACCGGTCATCGCTTCGTCGACCAACGCGGTCTGCACCGCCAAAAATCGCTGGCCCGCCCGCAGCCACGCCTGGCCCATCAGGCCGCCCCGCGACGTAAACGTGTGGTACACAGCCCCGTTGGACATACTGACCGCCGCGCTGACCGCTCGGATGGTCACCGCTGATGGGCCCGCCCGTGCCACCAAGTCCTCGACGGCGTCGAGCACGGCGTCGCGATCGTGGACACGGGGGCGTGGCATGCGGCCACAATAACAGAGCGAATGCTCTGTTATTTTCGCCCGGCCGCTATAGGGCTTCGGGCCGCGGCCGCCAAGTACTGGGCATCATCGGGACGGCCGTCGCTCCGCCGAACGCGCCACCGGTCAGCCTGGCCAACCCCGCCGCACGCTGCTTGGTGTCTGTTGTCGCGGTGGCGCCGAGTCCCAGCGGCGCGGCGGCCTGGCCAGATGTCGCCGAGGAATTCGCCTGTGTCGCGGCGCTCGACGGAGCCGTCTCCAATGCGGCGCCTAAGTCCAGGAATTCGTAGCGGTAGCCGCGATCAATGCGCTTAGGTGCTTTTCGCCTGCGTTGGCGAACCTGCTGCTTGGTCATGGCCGGTGCCGCCGCGGCGTCCGCGGCCGCGACGGCACCGGAGGCGGGCTTTTTGGCCTTGCCGGGGGCGTTCATCTCAGCTGCAGTGCCCAGAACGCCGACCAAATACGGGGACATGAAACCGGTTGCGGACATCGCGCTTTCGGGTCCCACCAACGCCGGCGGCGGCCCGGGTGGGCCGCTGGGCACGGTCGCGGCGATGGATGTGGGCGCCGGGGCCGCAGGTGCGTGCAGCGGGGCAGGTGTAATCGTGGGTGCGGCGCCAGCGGCGGTCATTGGCGGGACTTCGGGCAGGGGCATTGTGGTCGGCGGCAAGGGGACTGGCGTGATCGCGGGCGCCGGCCCCGCCGCGGCCACGGCTGCGAGTCCGGCCAAGCCGCCCGCCGCGCCGGCGGGAACAGCCACGAGTGGGACGGCCAACCCCAGGGTGTAAATCGGATTGCTGAGAAAGAAACTCAGAAGTCCCACCGGGTTGAAGAGAAGCAGATTGATGAATACGAGCGTTCGGTGAATCACGAATTGGAGAGCGAGCATGACGATCGCCTCGAGCAGTTGCGCGGGGTTGTGCGCGTACATCGGGATCAAGGTTTCCACGCGTGACAGGAACATCGAGAGGCTCGGATGCATAGACCAGCCCTGCGGGGAAAACGGGTTGAACGGAAAGAGCGCTTCAAGCCACTCCTGAAGATTTTGGGGCAGTGACGTTCCCATGATGTAGGGATTGCCGCCCATTCCTGATCCACCGCTCATCCCGGAACCGGAATTCATGCCGCCGGAATTCATGTCGGCGCTCATGATCTGCGGCGCCGCCATGGTCCGCGGAGCGGCGGCGACTGC
Source organism: Mycobacterium sp. MUNTM1 (assembly GCF_054660795.1). Lineage (NCBI taxonomy): Bacteria > Bacillati > Actinomycetota > Actinomycetes > Mycobacteriales > Mycobacteriaceae > Mycobacterium > Mycobacterium sp. MUNTM1. The sequence goes on along the minus strand of NZ_BAAGDE010000017.1, from coordinate 45,328 downwards.
CGTTGTCGAGACGGCCTGATAGGTACTCATGGTGGTCGCGGCTTGGACCCACATGCGCGAGTAGTCGGCCTCGTTGAGCGCAATCGGGATGGTGTTGACGCCGAAGAAGTTTGTCGACACCAGCACCGCGTGCATCGCGTGGTTGGCCGCGAGCTCGCCCAACGTCGGCATCGCGGCCAGTGCAGCCGTGTACGCAGTTGCGGTGGTCTCTTGTGCGGTCGCCGTCGCGGCGCTGTCGGCACTTGCCTGCACCAACCAGGCGAGATAGGGCGCGTGTGCGCTGACATATTGCGCGGCGCTCGGGCCTTCCCATGCACCGGCCTGGACCTCACCAAGTAGCGCTGTGAGTTGGCTTGCCGCCGAGGCGTACTCGGTACTCAACGAGCTCCATGCGCTCGCGGCGGCGAGTAGCGGCCCCGGTCCTGGGCCGCTGGATAGCAGCGCCGAGTGTATTTCTGGTGGAAAAGCCAGCCAGATTGGCGCGGTCATCGCCGGTCCGTCCGGGCGGGCCGGCGCCGCGCCGACATGTCATCGCGGAGGGGTGGCACCGCTGCTCCTTTCCGGCTGGAGCCCACCCACGCCGACGTTGCACGACCATGCGGGCACAGGGCTGGTGATGAGCCGCAGGCACAGAGTCTAGAACCACCAACTTCCGCAAATGCGGAGAAAATGCTGGCAAATATCTGTAAATAAGGAGCAGACGAGCGCCGGTTAGCATCGGGTGTCCGGATGTCGATGGGGAGGGCAAAGGTTTGGCTGCGATACCCGTCATCGCGCTCACCGGCCATCTCGGGGCCGGCAAGACGACGCTGCTCAACCACCTGCTGCGACATCCCGGTACACGAATCGGCGTGGTGGTCAACGACTTCGGTGATATCAACATCGACGCCGGTCTGGTGGCGGGGCAGGTCGACGAGCCGGCCTCAATCGCCGGCGGATGCATCTGCTGCCTGCCCGACGATGGTGGGCTCGATGAGGCATTGATCAAGCTCGCTGACCCGGCGCGGGGCCTTGACGCCATCGTCGTCGAGGCCAGCGGCCTGGCCGACCCGGTGGCGATCGCGCGGATCATCGGCTTCAGCGAGATCCGTGGCGTCCGTCCGGGCGGACTCGTCGACGTCGTCGATGCCGCGAACCATTTCGACACCGTCGACTGCGGCACATTGCCGCCGGTGCGCTACGGTGCGGCCTCGCTGATTGTTGTCAACAAGCTCGACAAGATTCCCGAGGATGAGCGATCCGCGGTGATCCGGCGCGTCACAGAGCGGGCGGCACAACGCAATCCGCGCGTACATGTCGTCGGCACTACGGCCGGCCGGATCGATCCGGAGCTGCTCTTCGACGCGTCGGTCACGACCGATCAGGCTACCCAGCTTTCGTTTCTGGATCTGGAGCCCGAGCACGACCTTGACCACGTCCACGCCGATGCCGTCACGGTCAGCGGTGCGGGCTGCGTCGACCCCGATGCCCTGGTGGACCTTCTCGAAGACCCACCACCGCAGGTATTCAGGATGAAGGGCGTTGTGGCGGTGCGCCACCGAGCGGCTGTCCGCGACCATGTCGTCAACCTGGTCGGCGGCGCGATCGATATCGGGAAGGCGCCACCGGGGGCGGCGGCCAATTGTCTGGTGGCGATCGGGATGCATCTCGACATCGCCGGCGTCCGTGCGCGACTGGACAACGCGCTGCTGCCGACGTCTGGGCCGGCGTCGAGGCAGGCGCTACGAAGGTTACGGAGGTACCGGCGGCCCGGAGCGTGAGACGCGATCCGGCAAGATACGTCGTGATGTCATCTTCGCTGGGCGACGTGCTCGCCACCTTGGAGCTCGAGCGCGTCGACCAGTGGGTCTTCGTCGGGCAGCAACTACCTGCACCCGCCAACCACATTCTCGGCGGCCATATCTCCGCCCAGGCCCTGTTGGCGGCAAGCCACACCGCGCCGGGTCGCACCCCGCACAGCGTCCACACGTACTTCCTGCGGCCTGGCGACTCGCGTCGGCCGGTGGACTTCGAAGTCGTCGACCTTCAAGAAGGCCGGACGTTTTCGTCGCGACGGGTCACTGCGCGCCAAGACGGCAAGATTCTGATGGAGGCGATGTCGTCGTTCAAAGTCGCCGATTCGGCGCCCGCCCAGGTCGTCTATCAACCACCCATGCCCGAGGCTCCCGGCCCGGAATCGCTGCCCTGGGTTGCTCCGCATCTGGCCGAGTCCGACGCGGGCGCCCAAGGGCGGTGGTCAAGCCTGCGCTGGTTCGAGCGCCGGATCATCGCCACCGACATCACGCCACCCGCGCGGGCGCCGATGTGGTGGCGGCCCGACGGCGACGTTCCCGACGATCCGGCGCTGACCGCCAGCCTGGTGGCCTACCTCTCGGCGGTGACCTTGACCGAGCCGGCGTACGCGGCCCGAGGCGGTGTCGGGGCGTCGGCTCAGCGCGACCATTCGGTGTGGTTCCACGCGCCGGCCGCGCTGACGGATTGGCTGCTCTACGACCGGTCGTCACCGAGTAGCGCCGGGCCGCTGGCGCTGGCGAGTGGGATGATGTTCAACCGCAACGGCGAATTGGTGTGCACGGTGAAGCAGGAGATGTACTTTCCGCCGCACAACGTCTAGGGCGCGTCAAAAGCATTGCCGTGCACAGGGATTCGTCACAGTGACGTATTGCGGGCGACAAGCGGGAAGGGGAGCAGTGGGTTCGCGGCCCCGTTCCGGGCTTGCGGCACCCTGGCGAGCCGTGACGTCACCCCCGCCGAGTGTGACGAAAGTCAACCGGCAACAGTGACGTAGCTCATAGCTTGACCGGAGTCAGTTGGGGAATCCTGGCCGTTCGTTTGCATATCTATCCAATGGCTGGGAGCGCGATGGCCGACCTCGACTTTGCCTATGACCTGACCCTCGACGAGGCGCGTAGGCGCAGCGCGATGTTCGAAGCGATGGGTGACGACTGGGACCCGATCGCTGTGCTGAGCGAGGAAGATCAGGCGTACGACATGCTGTACTCGAACCTGGATGAGCAGCAGCAACGCGTCTACGACGAGTTGGTCCGCGCCGGCGTCCTGCCCGAAAGAACCGCTGCTCGTGCTACCGATTGATCCGACCGCCGATCGCGGCCGCCGGGCATGGTTGCCCTGCCCGCGCTGCGATCACGGCGCCAGGTGTGGTGATTGCCGAAGCAGTCGCAACTGCGATACGCACTGGCAGTATCTCCTGAGCAACAAGGGCACCCTGGTGCATCTGCAGTGCTCGGATTGCGGCCATCTCTGGTCGACCGACACGCACCGCCGCTCGCGCCCCAGGTCGTGGGGGCACAAGCCGAACTAATACCGGCCGACGCCACATTTCAATGGCCCTGCGCCGCAACGCTATTCGTCACAGTGACGTATTGACGGCGATGAGCGGAAAGGGGAAAGGGGCCGTCTGGGGTGGTGCCGGCAGGCGAAACCTTGATGTGGGGCATGGGCCGTCGATGGCGGCCTCGTTTGGGATTGGACCTTGAAGCCCGGTGTGTCCGACGCCCGGTGCTGCGCACCACCGAGGCGGTCGCCGGAGATGCTTCTCGAAAGCGCCTGCGGTGCAGGGCAATTCGTCACTGTGACGTATCGAGCTGGTGCGCGCTCAACTTGGTGGGAGGGGTAAGTGCAACCCGTTGCACGCGCAATCGGACCACCCGGTGGCCACTGCTCAATCGCCGGCGGCGTCCGGCGTCGGCGCCCGTCGATAACGGCTATCCGCGCGGCGGTACGGGCGGTGGGGCGACTGAGCAAAAGGCGATCACCGCCCGCGGAGCGGGCTTGAGCCGGTTCGGCGTTGTGCCGATAAGCGACATTATGTCAAGTCGAACACTGCATATTGCAACAGATGAATCACCACTGGTGCTCGTGTTGGCCGCCACTCGACCAGGTCGTACATCGACACGCTGCACTCGTAGCGCAGCCGTGGGGTCTGTATGCCAACTCAGGGGTGCGCCACCTAGAGACTAATAGGTGACAGCGGCGGTCCGCGCCGTGTGGGCGTCCTTTGTCAGGTCGAACTCATCAACTATGACGCCAGCTCGGTCCCCAGCGCGGGGACCAGGAACTGTCGGCACTGCTGGCTAACGTAGTGACTCCCAAGGACGAAGCAGGAGCTATCGATGTTCGATGACGAGGTGGACTATCCCACTGCTGTGGCTAGCTATGACGACCACGGTGTAGCTGAGGCCATCCGCTGGTGCGCGTCCCACATGGAGAAGGGCGACACCCTCACCATTTGGACCAAGCTAAAGTCCAACCTGCGCAACTGCAACGCGTTGGACCGACTAGTCAGCAGCCACTCCGACGTCGAGCATGTGACCGGCAGAGGAGGCGGGTACCTGCCCGGCCATGGTGCCGTGCTGATGGCCTGGCCGGACATGGACGACATCGGCGAGCTGGTCCGATTCAGCAGTCACATGATCCGCGGGCTTTGCGTCATCACTTGGAACGCCGACCGGATTCGGCCGTGGGTGACGCAGATGCGACCTGACATCCTCGGCGACGGTTCGGAGTGGGAGAACGTGACGCCGGAGTTGGACCCGGTGGTGATTGAGGCGATGAAGAGCCTCACGCTGACGATCAACCACAACAACACTATCGCGGCGGGCTACGAGAAGGACGACGTCGTGGGTGTGCTCCTCGCGCTCCGCGATGCCGGCATCTCGATGGATGGCGACGCGATGCAGGGATGGGCGCTTGCCCACGGCTGGTCCGGCAAGAACCCGGCATTGCTGGCCAAGTACGTCGAGGACATCAACCGCGGCAAGCGCCCTCGGTGTAATCGACTGATCCGCTCCGACTACATCGACCACCTGAGGGAACGAGTGGCCGGAGGCGTCGAGGACGGCGAGGAGTGACCGTGCCCGTAACCTCGTGCCTGTCCTCCCTCCGACTTGCCGAAGTTGATCACGTCCATCCGTCGCCAGACTTTCTTTCAGGCTGTCGGAGGCACTTCAAGATTCGTTGCCTCAACTCGGCGACCTCGTCACGAAGCTCGGGCCGATCCTCCATTTGACCGGTCACGTTATGTCGGGCGAAGTTGACGTGGCTGGCATCGCTGTCGAAGATCTGGCCGATTCTTTGCACTGAGAGTTTGGAGAATTCGAAACATAAGTACATTGCGACCAGCCGGACTTGACGTTTTCGTCGGGTTGCGGGTTTGCAACTGAGTTCGGCGAGCGTCAGGCCGTAGAAGTTGGTGGTGACGTCGGCAGCGACGTGGGCATCGCGCAACGTCCCGTCCCCCGGAAGGCCGCGACGCAGACAGTCTTCGACGAAAGTCATGTCGGGCCTCACCATCGCTCGGCGAGCAAGGGTGACGACCTCGTCCAACGTTTCCGTCAATTGTGCAAAATCCTCTGCTGGCCGGCTGGCGAGGAGCTCGATTACGTTGTCGGGCAGGAAGTACCGTCGCTCATCCGCGACCTGACGCAACACATCGATGCGAGTCGAAAGAACGCCCAGGCGCCCAAATGCCGGCATTCACTCAATCCTTACTAGCAGTAAACTGCTCCATTTGCGCATGTTATGTTGTCCTGCAATGGCTTTCGGTTTAACCTGCGGCCAGTTGGGTTGGCGGTTTTGCTCCGTCGTCTGAGTCTGGACTTTAGCGGTAAGGGATTTGAGGGCATAAATCCTCGCGCACTCTCGGCCGCGGCGTGCCGACTCCGATACCAAATCATCTGCACTGCCCGGTGCGGGACCGAAACGCACACTCGCGCGTGAACCACCAGAGCCGCTCCCCCACCGCATTTCGATCGATCTACTACTGTCCGGGAGGAATTCGGTGGGATCGAATATGGCGGGTTACCAGTAAAGTACGCACTATCGCGTTGTTGCTCAACGCCTTTCAGGTCGGCGACGTCCAGCCATTAGTGGTCCGGGTGAGTAACCGCACGTAGGTCCAGCTGAGGTATCCCGGAGAAGTCACCTGGGTTGCACGTGTACAACGGCACACCGTGCGCGACGGCACTGGCCGCGATGAGCGCGTCATAGGCCCGCGCGGCCGGTTTGCGACCCGAAGTACGCAACGCGGCAGCGACAACCCCAAATGCCCGCGCACTCTCTGCGTCGAACGGAAGGATCTCGAAATCCGCCTCCGCCTGCTGCAGGTGTTGCTGCCGCGCGCTACGTTCCGCAGCTGTCGGCGCGACATGCGGTCCCACAGACAGCTCAGCGAGGGTGATGGCACTTATCACGGACTCGTTTGGCAGCTCGTCCGGATCCGCCAGGCGCCCGAGCAGAATCACGGTGGACGTGTCGAGCATGCCTCTTGACTGGTCGACTGATCCCGTCACAGCGCTGGGTCCATCAGGCTGTCCACATCCGAGCGCAATGCCTCGACGTCCACGCGCGGCAGGTTTCGGCGACGGCGAATCAGTTCAGTCGGACTGACACTGCGACGCGGTAACGGGCTCAGCTCGGCCACCGCCGCACCATCACGCGTCACCACGATCCGCTCACCCCGCTCCACTCTGCGCAGCACTTCCCCACCGTGATTCCGCAGGTCGCGGACCGTCACCACCTCGGTCATGCATCCAATCGTATCACCGGTGAGACATATCCGTGCGCAGCTGACAGCAAACCCGGGCGATACGTTGGCGCCCATCCACCACCGACCCGATGCCGACAGGCTCGCAGCCACTCAGAAGGCACGGCGCCCCCAACGAGTGTGCTGACGCTACTTCGTTCGCTGGGAATACGGCTGAATGGAAGCTGGCGGGTTACCAGTAAAGTGTCGCCTAGTGCAGCCGCTCTACCAGCGTGAATCTCGATCGATCGAACGCCCGCTGAGATCGTTCCGGTTCGACTGCGAATTTCAGCCGGATCCGGCGCGCGCCGCGGGTGAGCGGCTACTACCACTGTGGCGCGAAGCTGCGTCGGCCTAACCCATCGTCAAGATTGCGCCCGCGGCGATGCCAATCACCGTCACAAAGGACACCAAGATCACCGTGATCGCCGCGCGCACGATCTCTTCTTCCGTGAGTCTCGGGCGCGGCTTCAAGTCGACGCGAACGGTGCCCCTTGGGCAGCCAATTGCGTTCACTTTCGCGACCGCCAGAAGGAGATCGTCATGCCCGTCTGCTGCGTCTTCCTTGACTGGGTTGTGCGCGGCGATTGCGGTCGTCATATCAGTCCCCCGGGCCTGCGGACGCCGATTGGCGTTACTCGACGGTCGAAAGCTTTCTCGTATACCCGAAGATACGAGTGCGAGATCACGATTGCGGTAACGATCCTTAACGGTCACGGCACACAGTCCTGCTCCCGCACTGCGCCGCGAGCAGTGATGCAACAACTTCAGATGCCAAGGCTAAAGCGTTGTGCTCGGTCAATGGTCGACTCGGGTGCGGCCACCCATTTCCCGACGAGACGAGGCCATCGTCGCGCACACTAGGACGCGCATCCGACGCTTGGAGGACCGATACCCGAATGACCACGGTCGCCGAATTCGACATCATCATCGTGGGAGCGGGCAGCGCGGGCTGCCTGCTCGCCAACAGGCTCAGCGCCGACCCGGATCGGCGCGTGCTCTTGATCGAAGCCGGCGGCAAGGATGACTGGTTCTGGATCAAGGTGCCGGTGGGCTATCTGTACACGATCGCCAACCCCCGCACCGACTGGTGCTTCACCACCGAGCCCGACCCCGGCCTGGCCGGCCGCAGCATTCACTACGCGCGGGGCCGGGTGATCGGCGGCTGCTCGTCGATCAATGCGATGATCCACATGCGCGGACAGGCGAGTGATTACGAGCTCTGGGCAAGGGCCACCGGTGACGAGCGCTGGCTCTGGGGCGGCCCGGACCGTCCCGGCGAGACACTGGCGATCTATCGAAAGTTGGAAAACTACTTCGGCGGAGCCGACGACTGGCACGGCGCCGGTGGTGAGATCCGCGTCGAGCTGCCGCGGGTGCGCTGGAAGATCTTGGATGCCTGGCAGGCCGCCGCCGCCCAGGTGGGCATCTCCCCGATCGAGGAATTCAACCAGGGCGACAACGCCGGCTGTGCGTATTTTCACGTCAACCAGCGGCGCGGCCGCCGCTGGTCGATGGCCGATGCCTTCTTGCATCCCATCGCCCATCGGCCGAATCTCACCGTCTACACGCATACTCAGTCCTTGCGGCTCTTGCTGGACGACCGGGTCTACGAGGATCAGCGTCGGGGCGCCTGGACCACGGCCCAGCACCACGTCACCGGTGTGCGCCTGCTCAAAGGCGGCCAAATCGTCGACGTCCGGGCACGCCGGGAGGTCATCCTGAGCGCCGGAGCTATTGGGTCGCCGCATCTGATGCAGGTCTCGGGTCTGGGCCCGGCAGGCCTACTGAAGCAGCATCAGGTGCCGGTCGCCGTCGATCTGCCCGGAGTGGGCGAAAACCTGCAAGACCACTTGCAGATTCGGACGATCTACCGGATCCGGGGCGCGCCGACCGTCAACACGCTGTACCGGAATTGGATCAGCCGTGCGGGCATGGGACTGCAGTACCTGTTATTTCGATCGGGGCCCATGACCATGCCGCCTTCCACACTCGGGGCGTTCGCCAAAAGTGACCCCGCGCTAGCCAGTTCGGATTTGGAATGGCATGTGCAGCCCCTGTCCTTACCGAAGTTCGGCGAACCCCTGCACCCCTTCGGAGCGATCACTCCCTCGGTTTGCAACCTGCGGCCCACCTCGCGTGGCCATGTGCGCATGGCCAATGCAGATCCGCTGACCAACCCGAAGATTTTCTGTAACTACCTGTCGACTGACGCGGATCGTCAAATCGCCGTGCGAGGCCTCCGGATGACCCGGCAGATCATGGCGGCGCCGGCCCTCGCCCGCTATTGCCCCCAGGAGTTGCTTCCCGGCCTCCAACTGGTGAGCGACGAAGAGCTGCAGAAGTCGGCCAGTGAACTGGGGACGACAATCTTCCACCCGGTGGGCACCTGCGCGATGGGAGCCTTCGACGCCCACGGCCGGCCGCGAGAGTCCGCCACGGTGCTTGACACCGACTGCCGTGTATATCGCGTCGCCGGCCTGCGAGTCGTCGATGCGTCGGCCATACCGACCATCATTTCTGGCAACACGAACGCGCCGACCATGCTCATCGCCGAACGTGCGGCGCGGGCGATCGTGGAACAAGCCGGTTGACACCGAGACATCAATCTGCTTGCACGCCGGGTGGTTTCGCATGTGACGTCCGAGGTCATAGCGGAACGGTCACCGTACGGTATCCATTTGGGAATGCAACCGCGTTTCGGCTAGCGCAGGTCTATCGGTAACAACAGTCACATCGTTAACATCGCGCGATGCACAATGTGCTTCCGCCGGCCGGCGATGTGCGGCTGCGAACGACCTCCCGCCGCGACGCGCTGCGCTACGCTGCGGCGTTGGCCGGTCTGGGTGCCGCATCAATGGCCTTCGGCATGCCCACGGCGGCCGCCGCCGCTACTCCCCAACTGATCGACTTCGCCGCGCGCCAGATTCCGCCGCAGCAGATCCGGGCTGCCGGATATAGCGGGGTGATCAATTACGTTTCGGCGTCGCGTCCTGGCTCATCGTTTGGCGCCAAGCCGATCACTCGGACTTACGCCGACTCGTTGAAAGCCGCGGGCCTGGTGATCGTCAGTAACTACCAATACGGCAAGCCGGGTGGGTCAGCCCCGTCGGACTTCACGCGAGGCTACGTTGGCGGTATCGCGGACGCGCGCACCGCGTGGCAGCTGCACACCGCCGCCGGCGGCGGCCAGAGTGCGCCGATTTTCTTCACCATCGACGAGGACATCAATCGCGACACCTGGAATCACACCGCGCTGCCGTGGTTTCGCGGAATTAACTCGGTTCTCGGGGTTCAGCGCACTGGGGTCTACGGAGGCATCAGGGTATGCCAGTGGGCCGCGGCTGACGGCGTTATCGGGTCGTCGAGCACACCTGGCCGCCGGTGGGCCTGGCAAACTCGAGCCTGGTCCGGTGATCAGGTCCACCCCGCAGCTGTTCTCTACCAGCGCGTCGTGAGCACCGCGTCCAATCCCGGCCCGAAGGTCGGCGGACTCGAAGTGGACGTCAACGACGTCCTGGCCCCCGACTGCGGCCAGTGGAACCTCCATGCGGGTCGCCCAGGCGGCGATGTGCGATAGGTGTTGCTGCCACTTCCGGCAAGACGAACGCGCCGGTCATGCTCATCGCAGCGCGCGCCGCGCGAGGCCGTGGAATAAGTCGATTAGCGCCGCCATTCCCGGCAGGCGCCATTCAGCAAACTTCAGGTTTGAAAATCCGGGCTTTGGATAGACCTCAATCCAACTGCCGCTCCTGGATAGCCGGCACCTCAGGAAGGGAGCCCGACGTGGCGTTCTCACACATCGCATCGAAAACAATGACAGCGACAGCTGCCCTGGCGGCGGCCGGAATCCTCGCGGCGACGCCGGCATTCGCCGATCCGCAAGTGCTGCAATTCGGGCAGCAGGCAGAGCTGTCCAGTAACGGTGGCACCATCGACTACACCGTGAGCAACCTGCAGCCCAGTGGCCACAACGACGGGATTTGGTACTCCGACGTCACGGCCAAAGGCGTGAGCGGTAACGCGACTCCGAACATTGCCGACTTCAACGCTCGGGCCGTCAACAGCTCCACATTCGCGGTGATGAAGGGCAACCAGACCGACGGCCTTCCTGAGGGGCCACTCCCCTTAGGCACCCCTGTTACGGGACGCATCTACTTCGACGTGCGCAACGGTACGAACCCCGACAGTGTCGTCTATCGGGACGCCGGGGGCACGGACAAGGTCGTCTGGAAGGGTAGTTCGTAGGCCCCAAGGTCTCGCCACGGGACAAGCCCGATGTCGGACCCCGCTGCACTGCTGGTGTCACGTTCCCGACCGCGACGTCGTGGCTCACGATGTTTGCAGTTCGCTGAACGCCTGACTCGGGCTACAGCCCGGACGGCACGGGCTTGCCGTTAACCGTCACCTCGACCTGGCCGGTCTTCTGGTTGTATCCGATCGTGCCGTGCTCGAAGTTCGACACGAGCAGATCGCCGACGACGTTCTGATCGCTGGTCGGATAGCCCAGCGGACCTGCCGAACCGTTGGTGCCGGTGACCGCAGGCACGCCGTCCGGATCGCGGGGGACGTTCCAGGCCTCCCGGATTTTGCCCAGGGTGATATAGGCGGGCGTGCCGGGCTGGTCGTTCTTAGCGGTGATGACCCCGCCTTGGAACTGCTGGAATACCAGGCCGCTGTCGCGTGTCCCCGCGTTGCGGTCACCCGTGAGCGGCTTGCCGAGAGCCTTCTTCTGGTCATCGGTGGCCGACGAGTACTTGACAGCGATCGGGCCGGTCAAAGTCACCTCGACGTCGCGCTCCCCGATGAGTTTCACCTCGGTGGGCTGCGCTGGGGTTTGAGACGTGGAGGTGGCGTTCACTCCGACGTGAGGCGGTGCCGATGCGTTGCTGCTCTTCCCGTTGCTGCAGCCCACGGCGACCAGCGCGACGGCGGCTAGGCCGGCGATTGCCGCGTGACGGTATGTGATCGTTCTCAAGGGGCTTCCTCCCGCGTCTTCCCGTGGTGTCGTAGCTCCCGAACGAACTTACGCCGCGGTCATGGACGGCGAGCCAGAGCACCTCGGTAGGGAGGGCCGTTCGGGCGACGCCGCGCAGTAGACGCGGCAATGCGTTCGGCCGTCCGGAAGCCGTCGAAGATCTAGTGCGCAGTCGCCTTTAGCTGCACGGATATTGCCCGTTGAGCACACAATTCGTCGGTGGCGAGTAAGAACCGCTCAGCACGCCCCTTAGGCCACCTGTGGCCGAACCGCCGGGTGGAATGACGCGATTCCAATTCGCGGGGGTCAGAACGTAGTGCGTGCCAGATTGGGTAACGGTGCTGTTCCACGTGTGCAGGACGGATTGTCCCGGCGGCATATCGAATTCGATCTTCCAATCGGAGAGCGGCGCCACGCTGGCGTTGGTAACGGTGAAGTTGGCGATGAAACCGGTCTGCCACGTATGTGCCACCGACAACGTCGCCGTGGCCGCAGCCGCATGGGCCGCGGGGCTGATGGCGAGTCCGAGGATGGCAACCATCAGTGCCGACACGGTGACGTGAAGCGCTGTGCGCCAGCGCTTCACGCAATTGTTCTGTCGGTCCATAGCTGCCAACACTAGAGCCAACGCGCGATATCGGCCCTCGCGTCGCGGGGTAAGCTGCCGTACCTTTGCCCAACCGAGACCGTCGTGAAATTCTGGCCTCGATCGCCGGTGCCGTTAGTCGAGACGGCAGCGAGCCAAGCGGTTCCGGCGGGCAAGAGCCGCTTCGTCTTCTCTAAAAGTTCAAGATTCCGTGGTAGTACTCGTCGATGCGATCACGGCGTTGGAGCCAGATCCGGCGTATCCGCGAGTGGCTGGCGCTCAGCGCGTCGATCGCGCTGATTCCCTGGACCGTCTATCTCGCATTAACGCTGCCGCAGAGCTACACCGCCCAGCACTGGCAGGCAACCTGGGTCGGCTTTGATCTATTGCTGTTGGCTTTCCTGCTCGCGACCGCCGCGCTCGGCTTCGCCCGGCACCGCCTGCTACCGCTGTTCGCGTTTGCGACAGGCGTTCTTCTGCTCTGCGATGCCTGGTTCGACATGCTGACCGCCCGGCGTGGTGACTTTGCAGTGTCGGTGCTAACCGCCGTCCTCGGTGAGCTACCGCTGGCGACGGTGCTGATCGGCGGCAGCGTGCGCATTGCGCGCCTGCAGGCGGCCGGCCCACTCGGCCGTCACTGGTGGCCTCTGCGACGGCGCCGTCGACTTCGGCAGATCCCAACTGACTTCTCGGCTAACGGCCGAAAAGCGGCCGATTCAACTGTTTCCACGCAACTCCTGCGCCGGTGATCGTAGGCTCCGGACATGCGTGCGCGCCGTCATGCCATCGGGGTGATTATCGGCGTGGTTGCGACTGGCGTCGCCGCGACGGCATGCACCAAGAACACCGCCGGACGCGCGGCACCGACCAGCCGTGTCGGCAGCTCGCAGATCAGCGCGTCGCCGCCGCCATCGTCGGCCCCTGCGGTGCCGACCGGCTGGCCGGTCGGCACGGCGACAATGAAGGTCAGTGGTGGCAGCGCCCCGGTGACGATCCGTTACCGCATCAACGGCGGCCCCGAGCAGACCGAGACCAATGTGCCCCTGCCATGGGAAAAGCAGTACCCCGTCTACAACGAACTGGAGTCGCAGGTATCCGCCGACGGCGGGGACGTCGCCCTCATCTGCACGATCATCATGGATGGCGACAAGCTCGTGTCCCTCAAAAGCGAACCGCGGCCCGTTTGTAACTTCGCCTACTGGGGTTAGCCGTCACTCGCGCGTTGACGGCGAAGGGGTCGGAAGTCCACTCGAAACTCGTCTAAGCAATACGCCAAGCAAAAGGTCACGTTACAGTCCAGCTAACCGGCGAGCAGGGAGCACGCTGCAACTGGCGGGATCGGCGATGATCACAATCGATGAGTTCTCACGGGTCGTTTCAGAGGTCTACGCCTCGTCGATGGATCCCGCGAACTGGACGGTGGCGATGGCCGAAATCAGTCGTGTGCTCGACGCGACGGGCAGCGGCCTCGTGGTCGGCGCGGGCAGTGGCTGCCCGGTCATGCTGGGGGCCGGCATGCCGGCGGAGGCAGTCGAGACCTACGGGCAGTATTACTACGCGATCGACTTCATCCTGCACGCCTGCGAGAACAGCCCTGTCGGCCTGATCCGCGGTGGGCGGGAACTCGTTGCGAGCAAGACGAACTCAGAGTTCTATGCCGATTGGCAGAGTCCGTTCGAACTCACCGACGGATTGTTCGTACAACTGTCGGCGGGGCCGACACCCATAAGTTTCGCCATCTCGGCGCCGCACCGAAGTGAGTGTTTCGATACCGCCGAACGGGTGCAGTTCGTCGGCGCGTTGATTCCCCACCTCCAGCAAGCGCTTCGCACCCAAGCCCACCTCGCGGCGTTGGGCGAAACTGCAATCGGTGTCACTCAGGTGGTCGACGCCCTCCGACACGGCGTCGCCATCATCGGAACCACACGCCGTGTCCAGCATCTCAACTCCGCGGCCGAACGAATTTTCAACGCCGGCGACGGGCTGTGCATCCGCGCGGGCAACATCGCGGCGACCCGCACAGCAACTGAACAGCACCTGCAGAGCAGCATCACCCGGTCGCTTGTCGAGCAGCGATGTGGGGCTCGAAGCGGCGATTCGCTCGCGGTTGGTCGCCCGTCCGGGAAGCGTCCGTACGTCATACATGGGGTGCCGCTTGCCACGCCGGCAGACCAGCCGTCGGCGGCGAAAGCATTGGTGATGATCGTCGACCCCGAGCAGCAGCACGAACCGCCAAAAATCTTGATAAGACGCCTTTTCGGGCTCACGAATGCCGAAGCCGATGTCGCGCTGCGGGTCATCAACGGTGGGGGTCTGAAACCAATCGCGGCGGACCTGGCGCTCTCAACGGCGACGGTCAAGACGCACCTGCAGCATGTATTCGAAAAGACCGACACCCACCGCCAAGCCGAGCTGGTGCGTTTGCTGCTGGCCATCCTTCTGTAGGAGCGTTCAGGCCGGCCGCGGCTGTCCATCGTCGGCTATCGGCAGTGACCAGTGAGACTCGAACGATGCCTGAGACCACTGGGACCGAGCAACCCAAGCCATCCCCCGACACCCCACCAGCTGGACGCCGATTGTCGCGTCCGTGCCATATCTTGGATCGTCCGAGACCCGATCGACCGAGACGGAGGGCATGTGCTGGACGACGACACCACGCTGTCGCCTGCCGACCTGCTCGAACTCAATCGTGGCCTTCAGAGCTCGCCGACGGTTCGCCTGCTCGCCACGCTGAACCTCAACCTTTACGCCACCCTGATGGAGCGCCAACTCAGCGGCGGCGTGGTCCCCGAGACCGACCTTGTCGTACGCCTCGAGCGCGATCTCGCCGAACTCGATCAGGCCGGTGAGCAGTCCGGCCTGGCCCTGATCAAGTCCTGGGCGAGCCAGGGCTGGCTGCACCGCGTCGCCGACCAGCGCTCCGGCGTCGAACGCAACCTGTGTTACCTGACCCAGGAGGCGCGCCGGGCGCTCGACTTCCTGCGCGGCATGCGGCGGCAGGACAGCATCGCCACCGGCGGGTCGATCAACGGCATCGCATCCCGCCTCAAGCAAGTCGCGTTGCGCGTCGGCAATGACCCCGACCGCATCCGCGCCGGTATAGCAGCCGAAATCGCCGCGCTACAAACCGAACTCGATGCCCTGGATCAAGGGGTCGACTCGGGTGAGCGCAGCCACGACGTGGACCTCACCGACGCCTACGACGAGGCCCACGCGATTGCGCTGCAGATGGAACGCCTGATCACCGACATCGGTCAGTACGGGACCATGATCGAACGAGCCACCGCCGCCCTCGACGAGCCGATCGACAGCAACGTCGAATACCGCGACCGGCAGCGACGCATGTACGCCGACTACGAGGCCGCCTGGGACTCCCAGGGTCGCGACTCACACCGCGCCTTCCTGCGCATGATCAACGACCCCGACCAGCGCGCCGAGTTCGAGGCCGACGTCGCCGCGGTCGCCGAGGCGCTCCCCGCCCTCGACCCGGCGCTGCGCAAGGTGATGGCCGGCTTCTTCGAACTGGTCGGCCATCAGATCGACGAGGTGGAACGCATCCAGCAGCGCTGCGCGCAGCGCGTCAAACGGTTCACCGCATTCGGCACCCTCGAACAGAGCCGCGGCGTGGCCCGTCAGCTCAACGAGGCCATCGGCGCCGCCCGTAACCTGCTCAAAACCTCGCTGACCGACTCCCGGCTGGACATCGAACTCCCCCTGGCCCGCCACGCGTTCAGTTCGGTAGGCGCGCTGAGCTTTAGGATCGGCGACCTGTCCAATCCGAAGCCGGCTCAGGTCGCCGAGGGCGAGGTCGACCTGAGCAGCTTCGCCGCGCTCACCACCCAGGTCGACGCGCCCGCGATGTCCGAGATGATCAACGCCGCAATCAGTTCCGGTGCGAAGCTGTCGCTCCCGGATGCGGTCGCAATGCTCGATTCGGCTTACCTCGGCCACGTCATCGTGCTGTGGTCCTGGGCGCTCAAACAACCGGAATGCGCACGGGGTTCCGAGTCGGTCACGGTCCGCTTTCGGTCCCTGGACGGGCGTGACCGCGAAATGGAGGTGCCGCACTTGATGTTCACCGAACCGGTTTCCACCCTGCTGGGGGCTACCGCGTGACCGTCGAAGAGACCTTTAAAGAGACCGCGGACTACAGCGGGTTTTCCGCACTCCCCCAGGTCGACCAGACGGCCCGCGCCCCGCACCAGCGGCGACCCCGGTTCGACGGCGACGTATCCGAGCTGCCCGACCGTGCCTGCTGGGCTCTGCAACAGTTGCTGACGCGCCGCTACATCAGCGCCGAAGCCGACCGCGACCTCTATACCTGGGTGCTGGAGTACCGGGCCCAACTGGCGGTCAGGCTCTCCGAGCTGGATCTGTTGCTGCGCATCGTCGAGGGCGCTGACGTCGCGTTCGTCGAGCAGGCGCGCTACGAATCCGCCCGGGGCGTAAAGCTTTTGCGCCGCGAACCGCTGGGCACCTATGACTCGATCCTGGCGCTGCACCTGGCGCAGATGATGCGCGCCTCGGGCGATCAGGCGGTCGTGATCAGCCGCGACGAAATGCACGGGCTGTTCTCCGGCGTGCTCAACGACGTCGACCGCGACGCTGTCACCTTCACCGCGCGCATCGACGGCGCCATCGCGCGGCTGGCGTCTCTGGAGATCTTGCGCAAGACCCGCGACGACGAGGACAGCTACACCGTGAGCCCGGTCATCAACGCCGTCATGACGGCCTCGGTGATCACCGAGTTGCAGCAGCAGTTCGAGATCCTGCTGGGCGGCGGCGTGCCCGAGGAGCAGGGCCGCGACGACGAGGAGGAGCGCGAGGATGACTGAACAGTTCCATTTGTCGCGTCTGCAGGTCATCAACTGGGGTGTCTTCGATGGGTATCACTCCATCGGATTCAGCGAGGGCGGCGCACTGATCGCCGGCGCCTCCGGCAGCGGCAAATCCTCACTGCTGGACGCTATTTCGCTCGGCTTCCTGCCGTTCAACCGGCGTAACTTCAACGCCTCCGGCGACAACACCGCCGCCGGGTCGAGCGCGGGCCGGCGGACCGTCGACAAATACGTCCGCGGCGCGTGGGGCCAGCGCAGCGACGGCGGCACCAGCAAGGTCATGTACCTGCGCGGTGACGGCACCGCCTGGTCGGCGATCGCCGTCACCTACCGCAGCAACACCGGCCGCACCGTCACCGGATTGGTGCTCAAGTGGCTCACCGGCGAATCTCGGTCGGACTCCTCCAGCCGGTTCGTGCTGGCCGACGGCGATCGCGATATCGAGCACGTCTGCAACCGCTGGGCCGCGGGCCGCTTCGACGCCGCGGTGTTCAAAGACGACTGGCGGTTTTCCACCAAGGTGGAATCGCAGTACCTCGCCCAGCTCTACGCCACCATCGGCATCCGCGCCTCCGACGCCGCGCAGCAGCTGCTCGGCAAGGCTAAATCGCTGAAAAGCGTTGGCGGGCTTGAGCAATTTGTTCGGGAGTTCATGCTCGACGAGCCCAGCAGCCTGACCCGGCTGCCCGAAGCGCTCAAGCAGATCGACCCCTTGGTCGACGCGCGTGAACTGCTGGCCGTCGCGCAGCGCAAACGCAAGATCCTCGGCGACATCGAAAAGATTCAGCAGCGCTACGCCTCGGAGTCCTCCGACTTGGGCATCATCGACCTCGTCGACCAGCCGATGGTCCGCGCCTACACCGATCACGTCCGCCTCGCGCAGTGCCCCGCCCAGATCGAATCGCTCGACGCCACCATCGACCAGCTCGGCAACGAATACGAAGACCTCACCCGTCAGCTCAATCTCGCCAAGGCCGAGGGTGATTCGCTGAACGCGCAGATCGGCGGATCCAGCACCAGCCTGGGGCCGCTGCAGTCGCAGGTGGCCGCCGCCGAGGCGCACGCCGAACAGGTGTCGCGCCGGCGCACCGCCTACGAATCCATGCTCAACACACACGGTCTGGACATCCCGGACACCGCCGACGAATTCTGGAATCTGCGCGAGGAACTCAGCACTCGGGCCACCGAGCTGCTGGCCAAACTGGACCGCGGCCGGGAAGCCTCGACCGATGCCGAGTACGCCCAGAAGGTCGCCCGCATTGCCCGCGACGATGCCGCCAAGGAACTCAAACGCGTCGAGCGCGTCGGCTCGGCGCTGCCGGAGTTCGCGCTCACCATGCGCGAACACATCTGTGCCGCTGTGGGTATCGATCCCGGTGAGCTGCCCTATATCGCCGAGCTGATGGATCTGCGGCCCGAGCAGAGCCGGTGGCGCGTCGCGGTCGAAAAGGTGCTGCGCGGTGTGGGCCTGCGGCTGTTGGTGCCCGACAGTCACTACGCGGCGGTGCTGCGGTTCGTCAACGACACCAACATGGGTGGGCGACTGCAGCTGCACCACGTCCGCACCCGGTTCGTCGGCGCGGAGGTCGCCGAGGCCGAGCCGAATACGTTGGCGGGCAAGCTGTTTGTGGTCGACCCGACCCATGACTGCGCCGCCGAGGCCGCCGACGTGATCGCCGCCGCCGGCGATCACATCTGCGTCGACTCCCCCGATGTGTTCTCCCGGTTCCGGCGCGCCGTCACCGACACCGGCCTGTACAAGGACTCCGAGCGCCTGGCCATCAAGGACGACCGCCGCCCGCTCAAGCAGGCCGACTACATCTACCAGGGCGATGTCGCCGCCAAGGTCGACGCGCTGACCGTGGACCTCGCCAACGCCGAAGAGGCGTTTCGCCGGGCCCGCAGCGTCGCCGACGAGATCGCCGCCGAGCGTCAGCAATGGCGGGACCGGGCCGCGGCGTTCAAGGCGATCTGCGATCAGTTCGAGCAGTGGACCCAGGTCGACACCGAGACCGCCGACGGGCACGCCGACCGGCTGCGCGAACAGTTCGAGCTGCTGCTGGCCAACAATCCCGATATCGAGGCCCTCACCGCGCGGGCCGAGGAGTGCTGGGAGCAAATCCAGGCACTGATGACCCGCCGCGGCGCCATCCAGACCCGCCGCGCCGATCTCGACGCTCGCCGCACCCAACTGCTCGAGTTGCAGGAACGGCTGGCTCCGGCGTTCGTGTCCGAGCCGCTGACCGACCTGCTGAACCGCTACGCCGCCGACGTGCCGGTTTCCCTCGACATGCTCAACCCGGAACCGCACCGCGACGCGGTCTTCACCGCGATCCGGCGGGAACGCGAGCAGCTGCGTGAAAGCCGCAGGCGCTCATACGATGAGCTCGCGCGCATCCTCAACACGTTCGACACCGCGTTTCCCGACGCCATCCCCAACGACAGCGACGTGTTCGACGAACGCGTGCACGATTACGTCGCGTTGTGCCGTCACATCGACGAGCGGGAACTGCCCGAGGCCTACGAGCGGATGATGCGGCTGGTCACCGAGCAGGCGCCCGACGCCATCTTGACGCTGCACCGGGTTGCCGAGCAGGAGGCGCGGCGAATCAGCGAGCAGATCGAACGGGTCAACACCGGACTGGGGGCGGTGGAGTTCAACCGCGGCACCCGGCTCACCCTGCGCGCGACCTCGCGCAGCCTGACCGCGGTGGCCGAACTCACCGAGATCGTGCGGGCCATCTCACGGCGCATCGCCGAGGTCGGCCTCGGCGACAAGCAGGCCATCCTGGACCAGTACGCCGACATCCTGCGGCTACGCAACCGGTTGGCGTCGACCGCGCCGGAAGACAAGGCCTGGACCCGCGACGCCCTCGACGTCCGCAACCGGTTCACCTTCGACTGCGCCGAATGGGACGTCAGCAGCGACGAGCTGATCCGCACCCACAGCAACGCCGGCGACAACTCGGGTGGCGAGCAGGAGAAGCTGATGGCCTTCTGCCTGGCCGGTGCGTTGAGCTTCAACCTGGCCAACCCCGAAAGTGCCGACAACAAACCGGTTTTCGCCCAGCTGATGCTCGATGAGGCGTTCTCCAAGTCCGACCCACAGTTCGCCCAGCAGGCGTTGCAGGCCTTCCGCAAGTTCGGTTTCCAGCTCGTCATCGTGGCGACCGTGCAGAACGCCACGACCATCCAGCCGTACATCGACAGCGTGGTGATGGTCTCCAAGCGCGAAGCCACCGGCCGCAACTCGCGCCCGGTGGCGACCGTGACCACCAAGACGATCACGGACTTCACCGCACTGCGGCAAGAGATGCGGGCATCGGCCGCGCTGGTCCCCGCCGGGGTGTGACGCCAGTCGCCGAGCCGCGGCGCCCACCGAGCCCCTTTTGGGATCGGTAGCCGAGCAAAAAAGTAAGACTTTCGCCAGCTGTCGGCGTTGAATGCCCGATAGCAGCGAAAGGACGATGCTGTGGACACTTCCCGGTGCGAGCGGGCCCTACACCTGTTGCCCGGAAGACCAAAAGACCGGGCTGCACCCCCAGACCGGCCGTGGATGTCCTGGGACGCAAGTCAACTGGGACGCGAGCCAATGCCACACCTGGTACGGCGTCGTCTGGGGGCATGGCAACGCCGCTCCCGGTATTTGGGAGGGCGGGCCGCCGCCGCCCGAGGCGGCGCGAAAGCCCTGGTGCGGGTTTCCCTTCATGTGTTCAGGAACCCCGTGAGCCCAGGGTGACGGGCTCCCCGTGTGCGTATCAGCCCGCGGGGGGACGGCATTCGTTGGCACCGGGGTCCCACCACCAGCCGTTGTCGCACGCGAGGGGTTGCGGCCCGACACCGAGGGGCCGGCACACGTTCGCCGTCGGGTCCCACCACTGGCCGGGGTCGCACGCCAAGGGTTGCGGGCCGACTCCGAGCGGTCGGCAGACCTTGCCGGTCGGGTCCCACCACTCGCCTTCTCCGCAGTCGGCCTTGCTCACCGCGGGCGTCATGATCGTCACCGCCGCCATCGACGCGAACGCCAACATGACGATGACTACAAATTGACGAACGAACGTCCTCATCGCGGGCCTCCCATCGTTCTTTCATATCGAACCCAGCACCGGGCATACGGGTCAAGAGCATTTTTGGCGATCGAGTAGTGGAGGTGGGCGGCTTTTGCCGATGAATTCGGCGCCGTCCACCGGTCAGACCTTCCGGACGGACAAATCGAAAGCAAAGGTGGAGCTATGACCCCGACAAACACGGCGTTGCCGCCGGTCGTCGATCACCGCACCTGGCGCGCCGCGCTCGACGAATTACGCAAACGCGAGAAAGCCGCCACTCGCGAACTCGATGCGGTCGCCGCCCAGCGGCGGCGGCTGCCGATGGTCGAATTGTCCGATTACATCCTGATCGGCGCCGACGGTCCGATCCGGCTGGCCGACGTCTTCGACGGCCGATCGCAGCTGATCGTCTATCACCACATGTGGTCCGACGGCGCGCGGTGGCAATGCGGCGGATGCACGGGATTCACCTCGCAATTCACCCGGCTGGAGTTCCTCGACAACTACGACGCCCGGTTCGTCATCGTCACCAACGGACCGATCGAGGAAGCGCTCGCCTACAAGCACCGCGTCGGCAATCGCATGGACTGGTATTCGTCGTCGCAGAGCACGTTCGGCGCCGACATGGACGCGCCGCCGGGCGGCGGATTCGGGATCAACGTGTTCTTGCGCAACGGCGACACGGTGTACCGCACATGGCATACGAACGGTCGAGGCACCGAGCAGCTCAGCCATTCCTTCGGGCTGATCGACATTCTGCCGTGGGGACGTCAAGAGGAATGGCTCGACTCGCCCGAGGGTTGGCCCTCGCGGCCCACCTATTCGGGATGGCTCGACTCCCCCGATATTGCGGCCGCGTACGGATCGGACGAATCATGAGCGCCGTCGAACGGTATGTCGTCGCCCGCACCATCGCCGCGGCCCCGGCGGAGGTTTTCGCGGTCCTGGCCGACCCGTCGCGCCACCAGAACACCGAGCCCACCGACTGGGTCCGCGACGCGGTGGACACCAAGCCGATCACCGGCGCGGGACAGATGTTCGCGATGAACATGTACCTCACGCAGGCGGGTGGCGACTACGTCACCTACAACCTGGTCACGGTGTTCGACAAGGACCGTGCGATCGGTTGGATGCCGGGCCAGCTCGATGACGCCGGCAACCACACTCCCGGCGGTTGGTTCTGGCGTTACGACCTCGCCCCCAACGGTGATCGCACCGACGTCACCCTCACCTACAACTGGAGCGGCACGCCGCAGACGTTCCGGGACCGAGTCGGCCAGATGCCGATTTTCGCCGAGGATTACCTCGCCGCGTCGCTGGCCACTCTGGAGCGATCGGTCGCGAGCTGAGCAGTCAGCCGCGCGGCGTGAACGCAGGCTAGCCGCCGGGGAAATGCTGAATATGTTGTGGGACAACGATATAGATGATAACGGCACCCGTTGAGGCGAGGCGCACCGTCCGGGCGCCTGTCGGCGTTCGGGACCGCTCCCCTTCGACACGGGCGCCGACAGGGCGCACACTTGTCGAATGGAGGCACGTCATTTCATCGCCGTTGCGCTGACCGCACCACCTCTGGCCGCGTGATGGGGTCCGAGCCGCGCCGCACGCTGAACGGGCTGTCGGACATACGCGCGTTCTTTCACACGAACAAGGTGCCGCTTTACTTCATCTCGCCGACGCCGTTCAACCTGCTCGGCGTTGACCGATGGATACGAAACTTCTTCTACCTGACCTACTTTGATTCGTTCGAGGGCACTCACTCGCGCGTGTTCGTGCCCCGGCGGCGCGACCGCCGCGATTTCGACTCCATGGACGAGGTGTGCAGCCACCTGCTGTCCGATCCCGAGACGGTCGAGTTCATCGCCGGTAAAGGCCCCGGCGGCAAGTGCTGCTTTGTGATGCTGAACGAGGAAATCCAGGCCCTCGCGAGGTCGGCGGGCCTCCAGGTCATGCATCCGCCGATCGAGCTGCGCCAGCGCCTGGGCTCCAAGATCGTCATGACGCGCCTGGCCAACGAGGCGGGCATACCGAGCGTGCCGCACGTGATCGGACGGGCCGGTTCCTACGACGAACTCCTGGCGCTCGCACAAGGCGCCGGATTGGGAGATGACCTCGTCATCTCGATCGCTTACGGCAACGCCGGCAGCGGGACGTTCTTCGTGCACGGTCAGCGCGACTGGGACGAGCATGCGGGCAATTTGGCCTCGCAGCCAGAACTCAAGGTCATGAAGCGCATCCGCAATGTCGAGGTCTGCCTCGAGGGTGCCGTGACCCGCCACGGCACCGTGGTCGGCCCCGCGATGACGAGCCTCGTCGGTTATTCGGAGCTGACCCCGAGCCGTGGCAGCTGGTGTGGCAATGACATCTGGCGCGAGGTGCTGCCGCCCGCCCAGACCCACGCCGCGCGGGCAATGGTGGCGAAGCTGGGCGATGTCATGCGCCGCGAGGGTTATCTCGGCTACTTCGAGGTGGACCTGCTGCACGACCTGGACTCCAACGAGCTCTACCTCGGCGAGGTGAACCCCCGGCTGTCCGGCGCCAGCCCGATGACGAATCTGACCACCGAGGCCTACGCCGACATGCCGCTGTTCCTCTTTCACCTGCTCGAGTACATGGACGTGGACTACGAGCTCGACATCGATGAGATCAACGCGCGCTGGGAGCGCGGCTATGGCGAGGACGAGGTGTGGGGCCAGGTGATCATCACGGAGACGTCGCCGGATGTCGAGCTGTTCACCGCCACGCCACGCACCGGAGTATGGCGCATCGACGACGACGGTCGGGTCTCCTTTTCGCGGACCGCCAACGACTGGGCCACGCTGCTCGACGGCTCCGAGGCCTTCTACATGCGGGTCGCGGCGCCGGGCGACTTACGTTCCGAGGGCGCACAATTGGGCGTGCTCGTCACCCGCTCACACCTGCAGACGGACGATTACAAGCTCAGCGAGCGCTGCCAGCGCTGGGTCAAGGGGATGAAGGCGAAGTTCGTCTCAACGCCACTGACGCCGGCCGCGCCGATCGTCTCTCGGCTCGTCGCACGAGCGTGAGCGCGCCGGCCGGTCTTTCCCTGGACAACTGGCTCTCGGCGCCCTACGCGCAGTGGTCCTTTCAGCACGTCGAAGACTTTGTGCCGACCGCCGTCATCTCGCGCGGGACCGGACCGGTCGCCGCGCTTCCCGGCGCCGCTTCCCCCTTGGCCGAGATACCCCTGGTCAGCGCGGGCGAGGTCGCCACCACGGTGGGCGGGGTGATGGCCAGTACCGCGACGGACGGATGGGCCGTCGCGCACCGCGGATCGTTGGTGGCCGAGGAGTATTTCGGCGGCATGGGCGCGCAGACCCGGCACCTCCTGTTCTCGGTGAGCAAGTCGCTGGTGGCGGCCGTCGTCGGTGCGCTGCACGGGGGCGGTGCGATCGCGCTCGATGCGCCGGTCACGAAATATGTTCCGGCACTGGCGAATTGTGGATACGCGGGCGCGACCGTGCGGCACCTGTTGGACATGAGGTCGGGCATCGGCTTCTCGGAGGATTATCAAGACCCAGCCGCGGAAATTCATCTTCTCGACCAGGCGATGGGCTGGGCGCCCAGCAACAGTCATGCGCCCGCCACGTTGCAGGAGTTTCTGTTGACCTTGCGGCAGAAGGTCCCGCACGGCGGCCCGTTCGAATATCGTTCGTGTGAAACCGATGTGCTGGGCTGGATCTGCGAGGTCGTCGCCGGCCGGCGGATGCCCGAACTGATGTCGCAACTCCTCTGGAGCCGCATCGGGGCCCGATGCGATGCCACCATCGCCGTAGACGCGGCAGGGACCGGTTTCTTCGACGGCGGCGTCAGCGCTTGTCTGACCGACATGATCCGGTTCGGTTCGCTGTTCTTGCGCGACGGCGTCTCGTTGACCGGACAGCAAGTGATGCCGGAGGCGTGGATCGCCGACACCCTCGACGGCGGGCCGGACTCGCGCCAGGCTTTCGCCGCCAGCCCCGACGACAACGAAATGCCCGGGGGGATGTACCGCAACCAGATGTGGTTCCCCTATCCGGGCAACGACGTCGTGTTGTGCCAGGGCATGTGCGGTCAGATGATCTACGTCAACCGCCGCGTGGAGCTGGTCGCCGCCAAGCTGTCCACCCAACTGGACTCGCATGAGCCGCACATGCTCGACACGTTGCGCGCGTTCGATGCGGTGGCACGCGAATTGGATTGAGGTCTCGGTGAGCCCTTGCCGACCGGTGTCGGTGAGCACCACCTCGCGGCGTTGGTCGATGCGACGGATCCAGTCCAGGTCGAACATGCGCCGGGTTAGCGCGGAGAGCGACCTGGGATATCCGCAGGTGACGCCGCAGGGTGAGCAAATGGATTTCGTCGAGGTGATGGAGATCGATGGCGGCTTGATCCAGCTGCCGGACACACGGTTTCGGCCCTGGTGCGCACGAAACCACTGGCCGATGCGGTCGGCGCTAAACCCTGGATCTACGCGCCCGGACGGCTCGCGCTGTTGCTCGGAGATCGCACCACCTCCATGACGCGGTCACTGCGCGTCAGTAACGCTCGTTTCCGCTCAGCCACTACCTGGAAGCCTCAATTCCCCAGCGTGCGAGAGGGCTATCGGGCCATGGCGCATGCGAGGAAGTGAACTGTTTCCCGATGGCTGTTTTTGGGGCCTTTCGCTATTCTTCATTCTTCATATTCGCGCGGCTGTGGACCGGCACGCTTCTGGCTTCAGGAGAAAAGAAATGCCCTCACCTCGAAGGCTCAGAATCGCTGCCTCCGTACTGATTGCCGCTGCGTTTGTGAGCAGCGCCGGCATTGCGTCCGCGACCCCCCAAGACGATGCGTACCTCGCGCAATTGCGCGCCGTTGGCCTCACCTGGCCGCCGAAGACCGAAGAGGCACTCATCGCCGAGGCTCACGACGTCTGTTACGACCTCACTTGGGGTTGGACACCGCAACAGATCGCCGACGACCTGCACGCCCGCCTGGACACCAAGGGCGTCACGTTGCTCGACGTCGGAAGCCTTGTCAATGCCGCACATTCGATCTATTGCCCCGGCAACGTGTGTGACGCCCCCAGCCTGTGCACCTGACGCTCAGGGCCACGGGAAACCGGGCGCGGGCGGGGGCACTTGCGACGGGTCCACTTCGACGAAGTTGTAGACCGGGCCCGACGGGCCGCGAGTGACCGTGACGGCGAACCAGTGACACACGCTCAGGTCGGTTCCCGGCGGCACGGGAACGGTGTACTGCCAATGTCCCGGACAGTAGTGCCAATACGACGGGCCGGCCTGGGCCGTCGCCGCCAGCGTCAGGCCGGCGATGGCGAGGCCGCCCGAGACCAGCGGTACGGCAACGATCCGAGTGGCCTTCATCGTGGCCTTCCTTTCCGCGCGCCGCCTCGTGTCGCGCCGTTGCGGTAAGTACACCCGGGCCCGTGCGCTACCGATCCCAACTGACAGGGTGCGCGGTTGTGGGCAAAGAGGAAAGGCATGCGGGGCTCCCGGTAAAGGGCGCGTCAAGTGGCCTGTAGCGTGACGGCCGTGAAGTCCCCCCGGATGTATTCCTCCGCTGCGCTCGCGGCTGCTGTCGCGGCAACCGTCATGACATTCGCCGGCGCGGGCACGGCCACCGCCGCCGGCTCATGCCCCACCGCAGCGCCGCAGAACGGTGCAACGCCCGACTGGACACTGAGCGGCACCACCGGCAGCGTCGCGGTAACCGGATCGACGGATACGACGGCTCCGCTGGTGAACGTGACCGCCCCGTTCAGCGTGAGCCAGACCCAGGTGCACACGCTGCACGCCGGAGACGGGCCGGTGGTGTCCAACACCGCCAGGGTCTCGGTCTGCTACATGGGCGTCAACGGACGTGACGGCTCGGTGTTCGACAGCAGCTACCAGCGCGGCGCCCCGGTCGACTTCCCGCTGACCGGAGTCGTGCCGGGTTTCCAGAAGGCCATCGCAGGGCAAAAGGTCGGGTCGACGGTCGCCGTCGCGATGGTCCCCGCCGATGGCTACCCCCAAGGCCAGCCCAGCGCGGGCATCCAGCCCGGCGACTCGCTGGTGTTCGCGATCAAGATCCTCAACGCGACGGGTTAGCTCCACTCGCTAAATCCCTTGCGCCGCAGGTCAATCACTTAGCGCCGCGAACATGAGCGCAGGATCCATGCCGAGTTGTTGCGCGACGTGAGTGGTGTCCCAATACTCGCGCCAGTGCGTGATGGCTCCCTCAACACTTTTCGCCATCGCGCTGTCCATTATGCGCGGTTACGGTTCGCTCTTCGTCGAACTGTAGATGGCCGGCGCTCGATTAGGCGCCGATATACGAATCGCCTAGCGAGACTTCAGGGCCGGCGCAGCGTGATGATGGTGACGTCGTCGTCGGTGTGGCCCGACGCCATCGCCGTCCAGATTCCCGTCGCCGTGATGTCGCCGGCCCGGCCGAGGGTTTCGGCCCGCACGACGTTCCATGAGACCCTGTTCGGGTTCGACGGTGAAGGTGCTGGGCGTGTATTTCAGCCCGCCGATGGGCGGCGAGGTTTTCGACCGGCCGCATCGCGACAAGCAGGACGGCAGGGGTTGGCCCGGGCGTGGGGGCGCCGCGGGCGAAGATGCGGCCGTCGCGTTCGACGGCGCGGCACAGGTCGGCGGCGCAGACCATCCACCGGCTCGGCGCACCTATTCGGGACAGCGGCTATTTGAAAATCTGAGCCTGCGTGGCCTCCCGCTCGAGACCGCGCCGGGGCTCGGACCCGGCGAAGACGGCGACCAGGAAGATCACATACCACGCGATCAGGAAAGCGATCAGACGTGAGGGGATGTCGGCGAGCGTCGGGCTAGTCAACGTGACGACACTCGTCATCAGACCGCCGACCGCAAATCCTCCGTTCCAGGTGAATGCGGTCCCGGTGGCGCGCACGCGGGTGGGGAACGACTCGTTTAGATAGATCATCAGCGGCCCGTACATCGCGTTGGAGAAGAAGACCAGGATTAGCGAGTAGAGCAGGATCAGCCCCGGCGAGGTTGCGTCGAGGCGGGTGATCTGCCAATACAACCAGGGCACAACGACAATGGTCACCGAGCCGACGGCGAGCAGCGTTTTCCTGCGGCCCAGCACCTCGCTCAGCGCCCCGGAGGCCACGCCGCCGATGACGACAATGATGCTGATCCAGATCAGGAAGTTGCTTGTCTGAGTGCCGCTCAGCTTGTTGATCTTCTGATACACGGTGGGCAGGTAGCCCGAGGTCAGGTAGTACGAGGTGCCCGCACCGGAAACGACCAGGAAGTTGAGCGAGAGCGATCGCCGGTCGCGTTTGAAGAGGCTGCGGACCGGGGCCTCCGTCAGCTCACCGGTCGCGCGTTGCTGCTGCCACGACGGGGACTCGTCGGCGTTGCGTAGGATGACCAGGCTCACCAGCGCGCCGAGCAGGCCGGTGAAGAACATGAAGCGCCAACCCCACACGGCGAACTGTGCTCCAGGAAAGGCGATATGGAGCAACAGATTCACGATCGACGCCAGCACCGCGCCGACGGCCGGGGCGCCACCGCCCACCACCCCCGAGATCACGCCGCGCACGTTCTCGGCCACCGTCTCGGTGGCCAGGGTATGCGTCGACGCCACGATGCCGCCGACGAACAGGCCCTGCACCAGCCGAAGCAGGATGAACGCGATCGGTCCGGTGATACCGGCGGCGGCGAAGGTGGGCACCGCTCCCATCAGCGCCGTCGAAAGGCCGGCACCGACGGTTGTGATCACCAGCAGACGCTTGCGTCCGAGTCGGTCGGCGTACGGCCCAAAGACGAAGGACCCCAGTGGGCGCATGACCAGGCTGACCGCGAACGACGCGTACACCGCGGCCAGGGACAGCGTGGGGCTTTTCGCGGGGAAGATCAGTTCGCTGATGGCCGACGCCACGAACAGCAGGATGAACAGGTCGTAGAGGTCGAACGCGAAGCCGATAACCGAGGCGAGAACCGCTGCCCAGAGCCGACTTCCGCGGACTTCGGTGACTCTGTGATCCGCCGGGCCGACATCGGTCGCCGGTATCGATGACGACGTTGTTGCCATGTTGCTCCTTAGTCCGTCGTCGCCGCGGTCAACGCCTGGCCGCCGAGCCGCCGTGCGGCCTCGCGCGGATCATCGGCCGCCGTGATCGCTCTGCCCACAACGGCGTAACGCCGACACCCAGGCGCGGCGGCGAACGCCTCGGGAATGCTGCCGCCCAACGGTCCGATTCCCGGCAGGAACAACCCCGGTCGGTCGATATGCTCCCGCAGGAACCGGCTGTGCCGACCGACCAGCGCGTGATCGTGGGCCGGTAGCACGAAATCAATGGCGCCGTGGCCGAGCGCGGCGGCGAGGATGCGCTCGAGCGCGTCGTCGGCAACGTAGCCGCCGCCGCTCGCAGAGTATTCGGGGAACGGCAGCGCGCCCCCGACGATCGGTGCCAGGCCCACTTGTCGCGCTTGGCAGACGAACTCGCGAACCGCCCCCGGCCCGCCGAGCGGAAACAGGATCAGGCTGTTGACCCCGGCCTCATGGCACACGGCCGAGAATCTGCGGGCCATGTCCGGGATGTCGGGCCCCGCCTTCTGGTGGTCGTAGATGATTGGTAGGTCAGAGATCTCGCGGATCGCGCGGACCGCGCCCGGCAGGCCGAGGCGCAGGGCGCCGGCTATTCCGAGCTTATAGGCGACGATGCCGTCGACATCGGTGGTCAGCTCGACGAGGTGCTTGAGGGCGTCGACGGAGTCGACGTCGAGGGCGGGAACGACGCCGCCGTCGGTCTCAGGCACGGACGATGTCTGCCTGCAGCGCCCGGGAGATGAATCGTTGTGCGCTGGGTTTGATTTCGCCGATGTCGAGGCTGAGGTCGACGGCCTCGACGCTGTGGGTGAGGTCTCCGATGGAGATGACGTCGACTCCGAGCTGAGCCCACTCAACGATGTTGTCTTCGCGGACACCGCCCGACGCCTCGGTCAGCGCGCGCCCCGCGATCAAGGCCACGGCTTGGCGCATGGTGCCGAGATCCATGTTGTCGAACATGATGATCTCGGCTCCGGCGGCAATGGCCTCCTCGATCTGGTCCAGCGTCTCGCATTCCACTTCGATCTTGAAGGTGTGCTGCGCCTCGGCGCGCAATGTCCGCACCGCCGCGGTGATGCTGCCCGCGATCTTGATGTGGTTGTCCTTGATCAGGACGGCGTTGTGCAGTCCGAACAGATGGTTGTGGCCGCCGCCCACCCGGACGGCGTACTTCTGCAGGACGCGCATGCCGGGCACACCTTTGCGCGTATCGACTATGCGAACGCCGTACGGCTCTACCAGTCTCGCGTAGCGGCGGGTCTTCGTGGCGATGCCCGAAAGGTGCTGGAGCCAGTCCAGTGCGGCGCGTTCGATGGCGAGCAGCGTCAACGCGCGAGCCTCGATGCGCAGAAGCACGTCGCCGGGCCGGATTTCGTCGCCGTCGCGCACCTCGGCGGAGACGCGGGCACCCGGCTCGACCGTTTTGATGGTCTCTTCGGCGAGCAACAGCCCACACACCACGCCTGGCTTCTTGGCGTAGATCAGCGCCGAGCTGAGGTCGTCGGGGCCGGCCAAAAAGCCGCCGGTCGTGTCGCCCGCACCCAGCTCCTCGCGCAGTCCCTGCTCCACGAACGGCCGGACCATGAAACTCGACAGTTGCATCCGATTCACCTCGCGCTCAGGCCCGCACCGGCTCCGGCGGTGCGGGAACTCGACGAACCGGAGCCGTGGTGCTCCGGCACTCAGCAGACGAGCTGATGCGACACAGCCTTGATCGCAGAGACGTTGTCCGCGAATCGATCTCACCGAGGCACCCCGTGAATCGAGATTAGGGGGTCGGCCGATCCATGTCTGCGGTAAAAAGCGCGACGAGCCGAATGTCTCAGGTCAAGTGGCGGTTGGGCGGCACAGCGAGACCGAGGTTGTCGCGAAAGGTCTTGCCCGCATAGCCCTCTGGATGCAGTCCTCGGGCCCGCAGCTCCGGCACCACCAGGTCGATGAACGCGTGCACCGAGCCCGGCACATGCGGGGGGAAGATGTTGAACCCGTCGGCAGCACCGCCGTCGAACCAGTGCTGCATGAAGTCGGCGACGTGCTTGGCGTCGCCCACCACCGAGGCCCGCCCGGTGCCGACGCCCATCCCGTCGATCAGGTCCCGGTAGGTGATCCGGTCCGGTCCGGACAGCTCCCGATGGGTCAGCTGGCGCACCTGGGTGAGCAGGGCGCGGCCCGGTTCGCTGAGCTCGTCCTCCAGACTGGCCGGGACCGCGGCGTCCAGGTCGTTACCCCGCACGTCCACGCCCAACTGCAGAGACACCGAGGTGAGGTTGCGTCGCGGCCGCTGCCCTAGCGCGCCGCCGCCGTGCAGGGGGCCCGTGATCTCGTCCTCGGGGTCCAGGGGCACGAATGCGTTGAGCAGGTCCTGGTCGGCCACCGCCGCGCGGGTGGTTGCACCGACCCCGACGCTCAGGCCCGGCAGGATGAACAGGTCATCCGGGTCACGCCCGTAGGCGACCGCCCGCTCCTTGACATCCGAGTAGTACTCGCGCGCCGACTCGTAATCGTGGTGACCGGAGAAGATCACGTCGGCCTCCCTGGCTGCCAGGTCACGCGAGCGGTCCGACGTTCCGGCCTGCAGCAGCACCACCTGCCCCTGCGGCGGGCGAGCGACCTCCAGCGTGCCGGCCACCTCGAAGAATCGGCCCTTGTGGTCGATCGACGTGAGTTGCCCGGCGGACTCGTCGCGGCTGTCCCACAGCGCGCGCACGACATCGAGGAACTCCGCGGCGCAGTCATAGCGCCGGTCGCCGTTCCAGTGCTCGTCCCGGCTGAAGTTGGCCGCCGCCGCCGGGTCGGCGCCGGTGACCAGGTTCCACGCGATGCGCCCGTCGCTCAGGTGATCGAGTGATGCGGTCATCCGCGCCACCGCGAGCGGATCGTAGTAGGTGGTGTTCGCGGTCACGACGATCCCGATGCGCTCGGTCGCCGCGGCAATGGCCGCTCCCGCGGTGAACGGCTCCAGCCGGGACATCTGCGCCGGATTCGTGCGCGCCAGCGACGGATCGGAGGCCAATCGGTCACCCAGGAACACGAAGTCGAAGTGGGCGTCTTCGACAATTCGGGAGACCTGTTGGATGAAGCCGACGTCGTAGGCGGCGCCCGCGTGTGAGTCCGGGTGTCGCCAGCCCGCCGGGTGGGTGCCGGTGGCCCAGAACATCAAGCCCAGGTGCAGACGCCGCGTCATCGGGCCACCGCCCGCTCGCGGCGGCGCGCCGGACGGGCCAATCCCAGGTGCGCGCGCAGGGTGTCGTCTGTGTAGTCGTGCCGGAACAGCCCGCGCCGACGCAGCAGCGGCAGCACCAGTTCGTTGAAGGGGGACCGTTGTTCGGGCAGTGGCGGCGGGGGCAGCAGGTATCCGTCCACCGCGCCAGCGGCGAATTCGCTTTCGATCACATCGGCGGTGGCGGCCGGGTCTTCGGCCAGGCGGCGACTGGCCAGGTGCGGCAGCACCAACGATCCCCCGACCGAATCACCTGCGCCCGAAGGCAAGAGCAGTTCGGCCCCAATCTGGGCTGGAACCGGATCGTCGGCCCCCCCCGGCACGAGCCAGCACCGGCTGCCCCTGGGGTGGACGGGCCACATTCAGCGGTCCGCGCACCCGGAAGTGCTTCCCAACGTGGTCGATGGTCCGGATCTTCTCGGGGTCGACAAACCTTCCGCTGGCCTTGTCCCGGATGAATGCGCCGTCGGCCCAGCTGTCCCACAGTTCGCGTACAACAGCGACGAATTCGCGAATACGGGACTGCGCCGCATCGGCCGGCGCACTGGCCAGATACCAACCGGCTCGCCCTCCGGAGATGTGGTCCAGCGATGCGACCAGACGGGCCAGATTGAATGGCTCATACCGCAAGGGGTCGGCCGCCACCAGCAGACCGATCCGGCTGCTGCGCACGGCCGCGTAGGCCGCCACCGTGAACGGATCGAGCGCAGCACTGGCCGCGCCGGCGGCGCGCCCACCGTCGAACAGCACGAAGTCGAATTTCGCAACTTCGGCTTCGCGCACTGCCGCAATGAGCTGCGCTGCATCAGCCCGAGAATCGACCAGTTGGCCCAAATGCAATCGACGTCGCGCTTCAGAAACCTGCGGCACAAACCCCTCCCCATACCAGCACCTGGCCTACGATCCCCACCGATTATCGGTCGCCGAAAATCTAGGACGTATTGGCGATGACGCCAATGATTAGGATCAACGTTGGCCAAACCTGCAGCTAGCACAGGCGAAGTCAAACCCCTTGCATTACATCATGTTTGATCGCCTGGATTACCGGCGGTGATCAATACCTATGTGGACGAGCGGGTTTCGCCGCTACGGCAGGACCGCGGTTTGTGCTAGCACAGGCGTATCTGAAGGTCGCTGCGTTGCCGTCGACGGCAGACCGACCCACGGTGCCCTAAATCCAGTAGGCGGCCAACGGCACCTCGTTGCCCCCACTGCTCGACAACCCGGCTCCGTTGGAGCGGCCACTGAGCCAGGCCAAAATATCCGCTTGCGTTCCAGAGATCAGGGGTGCGCCCACTCCTAGCTCGCGGGTCAGGCCAGTGTCAGTCGCCTTAATAGCGAGCGCCGGAACAGGGTCCCTGCGTTGCAGCTCCATCAGAATATCGTCGATAATCCACCCGGCGGTTTCGGCGGCGATGTCGCTGAACCGGTAGCCGACAGCGAGGTCGACGTGGTGCACCTCGAGCTCACGCTGTCGGATCAACGGCAGGACCGCCGGGGCCCGCAGTTCACCGGGTCGCATTCGCACCTTAGCCCGCCAGGCGTGGGCCGGAAGGCTGCGCATGGCCTGCTCGAATCGATCTGAACTCGCGGTGACGTCGGAGACGAGCTCATCGACCGACCGGCCAGCGCCGGCCTCGATCTGTTCGGCGCGAAACTCCATGCTCGGATACTGAGGCGTGGCCAGGCCCTCGGTGGCCCCGGCCAGCAGTCGACAATAGCTATCCGCAGCACGTGCCACATGCGTGATGACATGCCCGCGTGTCCACGGCGGAATGAGCGTCGCCCCACCGACTTCGGCATCGGATAATCGCGCCACCGACTCAACGAAGCGTCGAGTCGATTCGGCCACAAGAGCGAACGCCGCCAACCCGTCCATACTGGGCAACTACCTCCCCACTGCGTAATCCGACTCTGGCACCGGTCGCGTTCAAAGCGACATACTTAGACTCAGCTAGAGCGAGAACCCTGCCGAAACTGGATTCATACCTGATCATTTCGATTGAGGCCTGCGATGTGCAGATGAATCGCCTCATCCGGCGGACAATTCCGCCGGCCACCGGGGATCTTGCTGAGGAACCTTCACGTGTCTGTCGCAGGTAGGGCCCAGACGCCGGCGACGCCACGGGCCCAAGCTGTTCGGCCGCAGCGCCAATGGCGCCGATGGCTTGTGATCGTGTTCGTGCTGCTGGTCACGACCGTCGCTTATGTGGATCGGACCAATCTGTCGGTGTCAGCGCCCTTGCTAATCAAGGAATTTCACACCAATCCCGCCGTCATGGGAGTGTTGCTGTCTAGCTTCAGCTGGACCTACACATTGCTCAATGCGCCCGCCGGCATACTCGTAGACCGAGTCGGCCCCCGCGTGGCCTACACAGCGGCACTGTCCGTGTGGTCGCTAGCCAGCTTCCTCGGTGCGGCAGCCAACTCAGTGGCAAGCATGTTCGGCCCGCGCTTATTGCTGGGCGTCGGTGAGTCACCATTCATCCCCGCTGCGGTCCGAACCGTGTCGGACTGGTTGCCCCGCACCGAGCGTGGGTTGGGCAGCAGCGTGTTCATCTCCGGGGTCTCACTCGGTTCAGCGGTCGGACCAGCGCTCCTTGCCCCGTTGGTCAGCGCCTACGGCTGGCGCAGCAGTTTCGTTGCCACCGGCGCACTGTCGGCGGTGGTCGCGGGGGCGTGGTGGCTGTGGTACCGCCACCCCACGCAGGACAAACGGCTCTCCGCTGACGAGCTTGAGTTGATTGAAAGAGGGCAGGAGCCCTACCCGAGCCAAGGCCGCGCGCCGTGGCAGACCCTGTTGAAACACCGGGAGATCTGGGCGATCACCGCGGGATATTTCTGTTTGATGTACGTCCTGTATACCTTCGTCAGCTGGGTACCCAGCTATTTGGTCGCCGATCGGCACCTGAGTCTGCTGAAATCCGGCTGGTTAAGCTCGGTTCCGTGGATCTGCGCTTTCGTGGTGACGCTGATCGGTGGGCGCCTATCCGACGTGGCCTACCAGCGTGGCTTGTCTGCGCTGAGCGCACGCAAGTTGGTGTTGGTCGCCGGAATGGCTGCGGCGCTGGCCGTGCTAGGCACCGCGTTTTCGACATCGAGCACTGTCGCAGTTGCCTGCCTGTGCGTATCGACCTCGGGAATCTCACTGGCCAATGGGGCATCCTGGGCCGCCACCCAAGACGTGGTGCGGCACTTGAACTTATCCGGGTCAGCCGCCGGAATGATCAACGGTGTGAGCAATGTTGGCGGACTGTTGGGGCCAATCGTCACCGGCTTCCTGGCGTACGTGACCGCGTCCTTCGCAATCCCGCTAGCGGCGGCGGCCGGACTTGCTGCAGTCGGTTCGCTGGCATGGCTTCTCGGCATCCGTTCGCAGCCGACGCCTCCGACCGCAACGCGGCGAGATCGACCCGCGAGGCGATGAGGGTGGCGAACATGCCGCGCCCTTCCGGTCGGATGTGCCCGGCGCTGATTCGCCTGCGCCGCGGTAACCCGCCCCGCCGCGATCACCAATGTAATCTGAGCAGGTCATGTGCTCGAGCGCCGTCCCACCAAGCCGCCGCCTGTCGGTCGCGATGAAGGATGGCTCGGCGGCCGAACATGACGCCGCCGAGCGGAGCCCGTTCATGTCCGAGCTGCTCGCCGGACGGATTGGCGCGGCGGGCTATTCCGATTACTTACTCCGGTTACGCGTGGTGTATGCGGCGCTGGAGGACGCGATCCGCGCCGGCCGCGACGACCCGATGGTTGCCGCCGTGTACGACCCCGCGCTGGAGCGCCTGACGGCCATCGATGCCGACCTCGAGCACTGGTTGCCCCAGGGGGCCGCCCGCGACGTCGACTCCCCCGCCGCGGCGGCCTACGCCGAGCGGCTCGGTGCGCTCACGTGGGGTGGGGCGCTGTTGGCCCACCACTACACGCGCTATCTCGGGGATCTCTCCGGCGGCCGGGGTATCGGCAAAATCCTCGATCGCACATTCGATCTCGGCGGCGAGGGCCTTGCCTTCTACGACTTCCCGGTGCGGCCCAAACCGTACAAAGACGCCTATCGCGCTCGCCTCGACGCCCTTCGCGCCGACACCGGCGACATCGATCGCATCGTCGGCGAGGTGAAATTCGCCTTCGGCCTGAACCAGGCCATCTTCGACGAATTGGCCGACGGCATCGCGGATCATCGACGCTGAATCATGCCGCGGGGCGGCCCCAGCGAACCTGCGCGGCGACAAACCAGGTGCCGTCGAACAGCACCTGTCCCCCGAGTTCGTCCGCCAATTGCTGGCCGCCGAGGTAGCGCTTGAAGACGCGGTGACGGGATCCGTCGTTGAGGATCCGTTCTTGCCATTGTTCTGGTTCCACTCCGGCGCGCAGTGCTGAATCGATGACGATCAGCTCCCCCGCCACCCGGTGTGTCTCGGACAAAAAGGCTTGACGTTCATCAGCGGGAAGATGCCCGTAGAAGTGTCCAGTCAAAACGCGGTCGAAGGCGTTGTCCGCAAAGGGCAACGACAAGGCGTCAGCCACGATTGCCACGCCGTGCGGCAACCGCGATTGGGTCAGTTCGACCATGGCCGGGCTCTGGTCCGCTCCCACCACAACGCCGCGTAAGTGGCGGGTCAGAAACCCGCTGCCGCAAGCGACGTCCAACGTGCGGGCGACCGGCAGGTCGGCGACCAGCCTCACCACGCGTTCGACTTCGGCGCTCCACCCTGGCCGGTCACGCTGGGCGAATTGCCCTCGCTCCAAATACCATTCGTCATATTCGGCTGCACGCTGATCATAGTAGGCCGCGGTGGCGGGGTCCCGGGCAAAGGCGGCGGAAGGGGTCGACATCCCATCAATCTTCATCGAATCATTAGCGGATCGCTACCCATTTACGCACGCTGACTTTTCGGAACGGGTCAGACTTGGTTGAAGCCGCCGTCGGCGGTGACCGTGGACCCGGTGCTGAAGCTGGACAGATCGCTGGCCAAAAACACTGCGGCATTGGCGATCTCGATGGGATCGGCGAAGCGGCCCAGCGGGATCGTGGTGATGCGTTCGGCGCGGAACTGTTCGATCGAAGCGTCGGGATCGGTTTGCGCGGCCAGCGCGTTGCTGCCCGGCGTGGCCGTCGATCCTGCCACGATGACGTTGACCCGGATGTTGCGGTCGGCGAGTTCGTTGGCCCACGCGCGGGCGAGTGACCGGACCGCCGCCTTGGTGGCGGCGTAGACGCTGAGCCCGGCCCGGCCCCGATCGGCGGTGGTGGAGCCGGTCAGGATGACGGAGGCGCCGTCGTTGAGCAGCGGCAGCGCCTTCTGCACGGTGTAGACGACTCCCTTGACGTTGGTGTTCAGCAGCGTGTCGAGGTCGTCGTCGGTGATCTCCCCCAGCCGCGCCACCCGCGTCGATCCCGCATTGGCCATCACGATGTCGAGACCGTGGCCGGCGGCCGCGACCTCGGCGTAGAGCCGGTCCAGATCCTCCGGTCTTCCGACGTCACCGCGCACTGCGGCGGCGCGCGGGCCCAATGTGCTTGCCGCATCGTCGAGTTCGGGCTGGCGCCGGCCCGTGATGAAGACCCGGTCGACGCCCTCGTCGATGAACCGCTGTGCGGTGGCCAGCCCGATCCCGGAGTTGGCACCGGTGATGACAGCGATCTTGTTGTCGAGCAATCCCATTCAGTTCTCCTGAGGTCGCGCTGATTTCGCGCGCTGCCAGATCAGGCGTCCGTTGCGGAGCCTGCCCTTGACGAGCACGGGCTCGACGGGGCCGAGCTGCAGGCGGTCGTCGCCGACTTGCGCTGCGCGGTACTGGGTTCCGCCGATCCAGTTGGGTAGCAGGCTGACATCGACGTGGTGGGCGATCACGCCGTCGTCGAGCACGCTGTACGGGCCGGCGTAGGCCAGATACCCCCGGGCCGCCGTGGCCAATTCGTCGTCGGTGCCGAGTTGAAGATCACCGCGGGCGATCGGCGCGCGTCCCGCGCGCATGAGCTGGGCGGACATGTAGCCGTCGGCGGTGTACATGATGATTCCGCGGGCGTCGGTTCCCAGCGGGTAGCGCACGTTCGTGCCATCCACGTCGGAGCTCTCGTAGGACTCCAGCGTCCAGGCCCCGACGAGGTACTTACGCAGATTCTGCGTGGTGGGTGTGCTCATCGTTGGTGCTCCTCCGTGGTGTCACCGCTCCGCCGACGCATCGATAATGCCGCGCATTGGCTGTCTCAACGCCGTCGCCCCCCGCATCGCCGGTGACAAGCGGCGGCGTCGCCCGGCAGATTCTCACTCGCACTAGAGTCTGCGGCATGATCGCCGCCTTGGTCCTGTTGCCGTGGTCCGTGTGCCGCCCGCCGTACGCAGCACGCTAGGCCCGGTACAGACGCGTGGCGGCCCTGGCGTTGGCGCTTGCCGGACTGGCATTCCTCGACTCGCTCAATGTGCTCAACGTCGGAGTGGTTTCGGCCGTCATCTTCGACAGCCGGCTGGGTCGCCGGTCACCGATTCCCGGCGCCCTGAGCTATATCGCGGGCGTGTTCGCGGTGACGACGGCCTTCGGCGTGTGCACCGTGCTGGGCATCAGCTTCATCACCGAGGCGCTCGACTTTCACCTGACACCGGCCATCCGCTTCCGGGGCGAACTGCTGCTGGGGATCGTCCTGCTCGGTGTGGCCTACTTCCCGCTGACCGCACAATCATCGGCACCCGGCTGGGCGCTGGCGGCGATGCGGCAACGGCCGTGGCTGCTCGGATTCCTGGGGGTCGCGGTGGGCAGCGGCCAGGCCCCGACCGCCGTGCCGTACCTCACCGGATTGGCGATGCTCGCCGCGCTGCATCCACGACCGCCGCTCTGGCCACTGGCCATCATCGCCTACTGGGCGATCGCCCTCTCGCCGCCGCTGCTGATCCTTGCCCTCTCGATGAGGAAAACCATGCGAGCCAAGCGCATTCAGCGCGCGATCGTCCGTGCGCTCACCCGCTACGGGCCGATGTCTGTGCGGCTGTTGTTTTTGGTTTTCGGAACCGGACTCATCGCCGATGCCCTGGTCAATCACAGCGCACTCTGGTGACGCACAACTTCTCATCTCCCGCACAGCGAAACGGATTACCTTGTCGCGTGTGACTGATCGTCGAGAGCGCGCAATGTCCTTCGGTTCGATCGCCGAGGACTACGACGGGCTGCGGCCGCACCCGCCGCAGCAGGCGGTGGACTGGTTGTTGCCATCCGGCTGTGAGGTGGCCGTCGACGTCGGAGCGGGCACCGGGTTGTTCACCCGCACGCTCGTCGGCCGGGCGGCGCACGTCGTCGCCGTCGAGCCCGATGCGCGGATGCGCGCCGTGCTGGCTGAGCGGTCTCCCGGGGTTCGCGCCGTGGCGGGCACCGGCGAAGCGATTCCCCTTCCCGACGAATCCGCCGACGCCGTGTTCGTCTCGTCGGCGTGGCACTGGATGGACCCCGAACGGGCGGTGCCGGAGATCGGCCGGGTATTGCGTGACGGCGGGCGGTTCGGGCTGATCTGGACCAGCCGAGATCGCGACGTCGACTGGGTTCGCGACCTCGAGGTGCTGCCCGGGGACGACACGTCCGAACTGGATGCGCCCGACCGCTTCCGCCGGCGCCATG
Source organism: Mycobacterium sp. MUNTM1 (assembly GCF_054660795.1). Lineage (NCBI taxonomy): Bacteria > Bacillati > Actinomycetota > Actinomycetes > Mycobacteriales > Mycobacteriaceae > Mycobacterium > Mycobacterium sp. MUNTM1. The sequence continues at coordinate 5,429 of NZ_BAAGDE010000017.1, read as the reverse complement.
AGAACGTCGTCCTTCCCGATCCGCAGGTTTTCCACAACGTCGCGCGCGAGACTTTCGGGTTCGTGCGGACCATGAAGATCGACGATGTCGTCGCGATGCTCGGCACCTACAGCCGGGTGATCATCGCCTCTCCAGACGACCGCGCGCGGCGGCTCGACAGCGCCCGAGCCGTCCTGGCCGAGCGTTTCCCCGGCGCCGAAGCCATCGATATCCCGATGCAGTCCCGGTGCTGGCGCGCCGACCGGATCGCCCGCGGCCGCTAGCCGCCGCGCCGGGGGCGCGTTTCTTCCGAATGTCGTAGACAGCACAGGGGTTAAGCGCGTAACTTCTGCCGCAACCGGCCCGGCGAGGAGGAGACGCATGACGGTGCAATCCGTACTGGACGAGGTTCGGGAGCGCCCCGGCACCGGTGACGTGATCGCGATCTTCGATCCCTCCACCGAGGAGCAGATCGGTTCGTTCACCGACTGCGGACCCGAAGCCGTCGACCGGGCGGTTGCGCGCGCGAAAGCCAGCGCGGAGTCCGGGATCTGGTCCGGCAAGCCCGATTATGAGCGGGCCAAGATCCTGTGGCGCGTCGCCGATCTGATCGACGAGAACGCCTATCTTCTCGCCGAGCTCGAAATGCTCAACGCCGGAATGTATCCCGCCCAGGCGGAGATGCAGGTGAAAATTGGCGCCGAGTGGTTCCGCTACTACGCCGGCTGGTGCACCAAGATCGACGGCATTGCGCGGGACGTCAACACCGGCGGCCTGACCGGCGTCGACTCGCACATGCACGCCTACACGGTGCGTGAGCCCTACGGCGTGGTCGGGCTGATCTTCCCGTGGAACGGGCCGGTGTTCAATTTCTGCGCCAAGCTCGCGCCGGCGCTGGCGGCAGGCTGCAACAGCGTGGTCAAACCCGCTGAGGAGACACCACTTTCGGCACACGTCCTGATGCGCCTGCTGGCCGAGGCCGGGGTGCCCGACGGGGTAGCCAACCTGGTCAACGGTTACGGACACACCGTCGGCGCGGCCATCACCGCGCACGCGGGAGTGGAGAAGGTCGCCTTCACCGGCTCGACGGAGGTCGGCCGCGCGATCGTGCACGCCTCGGCGGACAGCAACCTCAATAAGGTCACCCTGGAGCTGGGCGGCAAGTCGCCGGTGCTGATCTTCGACGACGCGAAGCTGAAGAAGGCGATCCCGATGTCGGCGTTCGGCACGTTCGTCCACTCGGGCCAGGCCTGCGTGTGCGGTTCCCGCATCCTGGTGCAGCGCGGGGTCTACGAGCAGGTCGTCGAGGGCATGGCGATGGTTGCCAACGCTATGAAGATGGGCGGCCCCAAAGAAGAGGGCACCATGAGCGGCCCGCTGATCAGCCAGAAGCAGCTCAATCGCGTGCTGGGATACCTCGAACAGGGCAGGTCCGACGGCGCGGAGATCGTCACCGGCGGCCACCGGCTCGACCGCAAGGGCTACTTCGTGCACCCGACGGTCGTCACCAACGTCGATCCCGACACCAGCCGGCTGTTCCAGGAGGAGATCTTCGGGCCGGTCGTCACGATCCTGCCGTTCGACGACGAGGACGAGGCCGTCGCGCTGGCCAACAACAGCACCTACGGGCTGGCCGCCACGGTGTGGACCAAGGACCTCGGCCGCTCCCACCGACTGGCCAAGCGGCTCAAGGCAGGAACAGTCGGGCTCAACTGCGCTTTCCCGTATGACCACTCGATGCCGTTCGGCGGCTACAAGCAGTCCGGCTGGGGCCACGAGTCCGGCAAGGCCGGAATCGAGACCTACCTACAGACCAAGATCGTCTGGGCCCAGATGTAGCGCCTCAGGCCTGCGGGCCCTCTGATGGTGGCCAGACCGTTCCGGGCGATGCCTCGCCGGGGCTTTCGTAATCGCCGCGGGACAGCGGCACCCACCGCTCGCTGGGTGCGGGCTGTTTCGACGACGGGAAGTCACGCAGGCTGCCGGTCGGCTTGGCGTCCCACTTGGCGAACGTCAACGGTGTCTGCAGCCAGCAGTGCAGCAGGTTGTAGGCGGCTTCCAGCGAATCGATGTGGGTGCGCTCCCAGCCATGACTGCCGTCGAGCCCGAAGCCGACCAGCGCCGCGCGAGTGTTGGCCCCGGCCTCGATAGCCGCGGCGGCATCGGAGCGGTAGTAACGAAAAATGTCACGGGCGAACGGAATTCCCTGCTCCTGTGCGAGCCGGCAAAGTTTGCGGGTCAGGTGGTAGTCGAATGGGCCGTGCATGTCGGCCATCGGGATCGTCACGCCGTCCTCGAGGGAATGCTGGCCGGGCGCGCACACCGCGTTGTCCACCGAGACCAGCTCGGCGACGTCCGCGGGCAGGCCGTGGCTGGCCCCGTGGCCGACCTCCTCGGTGATGGTGACCATGATCGTGGTGCGGTGCGGCAGCACCACCTTGTTCTCGGAGAAGTTCTTGGCCAGGGCGAGCGCGATCGCGACGCCCGCCTTCCCGTCCAGGTGACGCGAGACGATGAAACCGTCGGCGGTGAGCTCGGGGCTGGTGATCAAGGCCACGAAATCACCGACCTGCAAGCCGAGCCGAACCAGGTCCTCTCGCGTCGACACCCTGCGGTCGATGCGAACCTCGACGTGTTCCCAGTTTGTGGGCTGCGTGTCGATCGCGTCGCCGAACGCATGCCCGCTGGCTTTCAGCGGCATGACGGTGCCGGTGATGAACTCGTCGGGGTCGTCGATGAAGATGCGCACCCGGGCGCCCGCGGCGAACCGCGCCGAAAAGGTGCCCACGGGAACGATTTCAAGGCGCCCGTTGTCCTTGAGCTCGCGGACCATGCAGCCGATGGTGTCCGAGTGAACCACCAGCGCCCGATCGGTGGTCGCGGACGCACCCGCGAGTTCGGCGGTCAGCGCGCCGCGCCGGGTCAGCGTGAATGGCACCCCGAAGTCATCGAGGATGTCGCCGATCACCTGCATCACCGCGTCCGTACGCCCGGACGGGCTCGGGGTCTGCAGCAGCGCGAGCAGCGTGTCGATCATCCACGTGCGGTCGGCCTCGGCCATGGCCGCGGTCTGGCCCACTTGGTCTCCTCTCGAGTCGTCGCCGAACGCGTTCAACCTACCGTGTGCGCGGCACCCAACGCCCGTGGCGGGCAGCCGTCGCGCCCCCGCCAGCGCGCGCCCGACATGTCCACCGTCCTAGGAGGCGGCTTCCATCTCCGCGATCAAATCCGCGAGGGTCAGGATTCGCTGGGCATCGCGGACGTGCAGGCTCTCGATCATGCGACCATCGACCGTGATCACGCTGGTCCCGGCCGCCTGCGCCTGCTCGTAGGCCGAGACGATCTTGCGAGCGTCCTCCAGCTCCTTGTGTGACGGACCGAACAGCTCGTTGGCGGGGGCGATCTGCGACGGGTGGATCAGGGTCTTGCCGTCGAATCCCATTTCGCGGCCCTGCTGGGCCTCGGCCCGGAATGCGCCCTCGTCGGTGATGTCGTTGAACACGCCATCCAAGATCACCTTTCCGGCCGCCCTCGCTCCCAACAACGCCAGGCCGAGGGCGGGCACGGCGGGCGCGCGCCCGGGGACGTGCAGGCCGTGCAGCTCGTTGACCAGGTCGTTGGTGCCCACCACCAACCCGGCCAGGCGATCGCTGGCCGAGGCGACCTCCTCGGCCCGCAGAAAGGCTCGTGGCGTTTCGATCATCACCCACAGCTGCAACGACTTCGGCGCCCCCAAGGCGTCGAGCGCCTCGGCCAGCGCTCGAACCTGTTGGCCCGTCTCGACTTTGGGCACCAGCACGCCGTCGGCCGTCGATCCGGCCACGGCGGCCAGGTCGTCGTGGTGCCATTCGGTGTCCAACCCGTTGATCCGCACCACGACCTCGCGGGGCCGGTAGCTCTGCGACGAGATCGCGTCGCACACCGCCGCCCTCGAATCGGCTTTCGCGTCGGGCCCTACGGCGTCCTCGAGGTCGAAAATCAGCACGTCCGCCGGCAGCGACTTACCTTTCTCCAGTGCGCGGGGCTTGTTGCCGGGCAGGTACAGGGCGGATCGGCGCGGGCGCAAGGTCGGTGCCATGGAGTGATTCACTTTCGGAGTCGTCGTGCAGCGGGGACGCGAGCCAGATGCCCGCGCGACGGGTGCGTGGTGCGCGCGGCATAGCCAGAAAGTACCCTTCGGTACCGGTGGTGTAGTCGCCGGCGGTGAGCGGCCACGAGGGCGAATTGGCCGACGCGGCGGGTGGATCCCGGAAGGGGAAAGCGAATGTCATCATCTGGCTCGGCGCGTACCGAGGGCGACAGCTGGGACCTGGCCTCCAGCGTGGGGGCGACCGCGACGATGGTCGCGGCGTCCCGCGCGCTGGCCTCGCGCGAACCGGATCCACTTCTCGATGACCGGTTCGCCGAGCCGTTGGTGCGGGCGGTCGGGCATCCGTTCTTCGTCCGCATGCTGGACGGCCAGATCCCGCTCGACACCGACGACATGCCGATGACGTTGCAGCAGCGGCGTGAGCAGATGGCGGTGCGGACCAGGTTTTTCGACGATTTCTTCGCCACCGCTACTGCCGCCGGCATCCGGCAGGCCGTCATCTTGGCCGCCGGACTCGACGCGCGGGCTTATCGGTTGCCGTGGCCATCGGGCACGGTGGTTTTCGAGGTCGACCAGCCTGAGGTGATCGCCTTCAAGACCGCCACGCTCGCCCAGATCGGCGCGGAACCGACCGCCGAGCGCCGCACCGTCGCCATCGATCTCCGCGATGACTGGCCAACCGCACTGCGCGCCAGCGGCTTTGACACCGACTCCCCCACCGCGTGGATCGCCGAAGGTCTGCTGCCCTATCTGCCGCCCGATGCGCAGGACCGGCTGTTGGACAACATCACCGCGCTCAGCGCGCCGGGCAGCCGGCTGGCCACCGAGAACATCACCGACATGAGCGTCTTCACCGACGAACGGGCCCGGGCGATGCGCAGCACCTGGCGGCGGCACGGACTGGATATCGATGTCGCCGAGCTGATTTGGCTCGGGGAGCGCCGCCCCGCCGCCGAGCACTTGGGCGCCACCGGCTGGAACGTCACCCGGCACCCCACCGAACAGGTCTATGCCCACTACGGATTCGTGCTGCCGGACAACGAAATCCTCAAGCAATTCCGCCACGCGATCAGTTACCTCAGCGCCGAATTGCCCTGAGCCCGAGGCGTTTCAGCGCCTCCGCTAAGGCCTGGCCTCGCGCCACTCCCGCTCGAAGGGCAGCCGCCACGCATTCGGCGCGATCAACTGGTGGATCGCGTTGGGGCCCCACGTGCCCGGCTGATACAGCTTAGCCGGCGGCGGATCGGTGAGCAGATCTTCCGAACGCTCCCACAATGATTCGATGCCTTCCGCGGTGTTGAACAGCGTGTGGTCGCCGCGCATCGCATCGAGAATCAGTCGTTCGTAGGCCTCCAGCACG